>DASZXM010000630.1:0-11749 GCA_035546415.1 Pseudonocardiaceae bacterium | reverse complement strand
GACGTGACCAGCCACCTCGACACCAGCCAGGTCACGCACACCGTGACCGGCACGCTGTCCACGGTGTCCGACACCGTGAGCGGCACGGTCGACAGCGTCGCCTCGCACAGCGCTGTGGGCGATGTCACCGGCTCGGGCAGCGCCAGCGCGTCCGCTACGACCAGTGACCACGCGGGCCTGACGAGTGACCTGGGCCACGTCACCGATCTGCTCCACCTGCCCGGACTGTGATCATCTGAATCAGTCTGATCAGCAGTGATCCGACCATCGCTCGCATGAGCGATTCCCGGGGCTGGGCCCGTCATGCCGTGGACGGGTCCAGCCCCTATTTCGTCCGAACGGGTGTAGACGGCACACTTGTCCGGGTGATGTCCCAGTCCTGGCTCACTGTGCTCGACGACACCATCCAAGCCTGTAACGCTGCCCGCCGGCCCGATCTGGCCCACCGGCTGCAGCGCAAGCGTGGGCGGCTGCTCAGCCCCGAACTGCGGGTCCTCGTCGTCGGCATGCTCAACCAGGGCAAGAGCCAACTCATCAACGCCCTGGTCAACGCGCCGGTCTGCGCCGTGGGCGACGATCTCACCACCACGGCACCGACGATCGTGCAGCACGCCGACGCCCCTTCCGCCGCGCTGGTCACCGACCCCGGTGCCGGCCGCAGAGCGATCGCGGGACCCGCCGAGCGGGTGGCCGTGCCGATCGACGAGGTCACCAAGCAGGTCACCAAGAAGGGCGGCCCGGACGGGCACATCGTCCGCGCCGAGATCGGCATCCCCCGCAAGTTGCTGGCCGCCGGGCTCGTGCTGATCGACACACCTCCGACGTCTACGTCCGACGGGACAAGCCGGACGCTGGCAGCCGCCGAGCAGGCCGACACGGTGCTGTTCGCATCGTCGGCCACGGCCGAGCTGTCCGCCACCGAGATGGACCTGCTGACCCGGATCAGCACGTCGTGCCCGAACATCATCGTCGCCCTGACCAAGATCGACCTGGTGCCGCGGTGGCGGCAGGTCGCCGAGCGCAACCTCGCCCGGCTGGCCGGGGCGCACGTGCCGGCGCGGCAGATCCCCTTGTCCGCGACGCTGCGGATGGCCGCCGCCCAGCAGGGGGACAAGGCGATCAACGCCGAGTCCGGCTTTCCGGACCTGATCGCGTGCCTGCAGCGGCAGGTGACGGCGAAGGCCGACGAGGTCGCCCCGATGACGGTGGGCGTGGCGTGCGGTCAGGCGATCACGGTGCTCGCCGGCGACGTGCGGACGGCGATCGCCACTCCCCTGGTCACCCGGACGCCCGACGTGGAGGCGCAGCTGGCCGACGCGCAGCGCGCCATGGACGAACTGCGCAGGCGCACCACCAGGTGCCAGACGGACCTGAGCGACCAGATGGCCGACCTGACGGCGGACGTGGAGCACGACCTGCGGGACCGGACGCGGCGCATCCTGCGTGAGGTGGACCGGATCTTCGACGACACCGACCCGAGGCGGGCGTGGGACTCGTTCGAGGACTGGCTGCGGGAGAGCCTGACCGAGGCGGCCGAGGTGAACATGGGCTGGCTGGCGGAGCGCTGCCAGTGGGTGGCCGACCGGGTGATCGCGACGTTCCCGGCCGACGACGCGGCGACGCCCGCCGACGCCCTGCTGGCCGCCCGGGCGGCGGCCGAGGAGAGCGTCGGCCGGATGGACCTGCCGAAGCTGGACCCGTTCGGCGCCGGCAACAAGATCTTCACCGGCCTGCGCGGCTCGTACGGTGGTGTGCTGATGTTCGGCCTGATCACCAGCCTGGCCGGGCTGCCGCTGATCAACCCGATCTCGCTGGGCGCGGGTGCCGCGTTCGGTGGCAAGACCATCAAGGACGAGAGCGACGCGCGGCTCAAGCGGCGCCAGGCGGCGGCGAAGGCGGCCGCGCAGCGGCACATCGACGACTTCTTCCTGGCGTGCGGCAAGCAGGCCAAGGATCTGGGCCGGCAGGTGCAGCGCGTGCTGCGCGACCACATCACCGAGCGGGCCGAGGAACTGGCGGCGCGGATCACCGAGAGCAGCAAGATCGCCCGGCAGGCGGCGGTCACGGCGGCCGCCGAGCGCGAGCAGCGCCGGCAGACCCTGACGGCTCAGCTGGAGTCGCTCGTCCAGCTGCACCGCAGGGCCGTCGTGCTGGCCGGGCAGCGGATGGTCGCCCCGGCCGCACCCGCCGGCCTGGAGCTGTCTGCGTGAGCCGACCCGCACTGGCCGACATCGCATGGCACATGCTGACGTCGGCGGCCGAGCTGTACCGGGACAGCCCGCGCGCCGCGCAGTGGCTGGTCGGCTGTCTGGAACGGCTGAACGAGCCGGTACGCATCGCGCTGGCCGGCTCCGCCGGGGTCGGCCGCTCGACGCTGGTCAACGCGCTGGTCGGCGAACTGGTCGCGCCGGTCGAGGTGGGCGAGGACGGCGGTGTCGCCACGTGGTACCGGGACGGCGCGGAGCCCGCGGCCGTGGTCTTCCAGCACAACGCGCCCCCGCAGCCGGTGCAGGTGACGCGTCGGGACCGCCGGCTGCACGCCGACCTGCGGCACTGGCGGGCCGGCCAGGTGGACCGGGTGCTGGTGGACTGGCCGGCGCGCGGCCTGCGGGACATGGTGCTGGTGGACACCCCCGGCGGCACGAGCGCGGACTGGCTGGCCGGCCACGTGGACGCGGTGGTGTACGTGACGCGGGACCCGGACGAGGCGGACCTGGAACTGTTGCGCTCGTGGGGCGACGCCACGGTCCTGGCACTGACCCGGGCCGACGAGCTGGGCGCGGGCCGGATCGACGCGCTCACGTCGGCCAAGCAGATCGCCCGCCGCCGCAGGTCGGACGTTGCCGTGCACGCGGTGTGCCACAACGTGGTCGCGGTCGCCGGCCTGTTGGCGCAGGCGGGCCGGACACTGCGCGACGACGAGTTCACGGCGTTGCGCGCGCTGTCCGGCGTGCCGAGGACGGAGCTGGACCTGTTCCTGCTGTCGGCCGACCGGTTCATCACCGGTGATCTGCCGGTACCGCTGAGCGCGGAGGCGCGAGTGGCGCTGTTGGACCGGTTCGGCGTGTTCGGCATCCGCCTGTGCACCACGCTGATCCGGCGCGGCGCGGACGCACAGTCCACTTTGGCCGGTCAGTTGGCGCAGCGCAGTGGCCTGTCCGAGCTGCGCGAGTCGATCGGCAGGTACTTCCTGGACCGCGGTGACGTGCTGCGTGCCCGGTCGGCACTGCGCGGCATGGGCATGGTGCTGCGCGCCGAGTCGCGCCCGCAGGCCGGAAAACTGGCGGCGGACGCGGAACGCGCCATCGCCAGCGCGCACGACTTCGCCGAACTGCGCCTGCTGTCGGCACTCCAGTCCGGCCGGCTGACCCTGCCGAACGACCTGGCCGCGACAGCGGAACGGCTGGCGGGCGGCAACGGCACCGGCGTCCTGGACCGCCTCGGCCTGCCCGGCGAGGCGACCCAGGACGACGTGCGCAACGCGGTGTACGACGAACTGGCGCTGTGGCGGGCGCAGGCGGAGAGCCCGCTTTTGGGTGCCACCCAACGGGCCGCCGCCCGGACGGTGGTCCGCAGCTGCGAGGGCCTGCTGGCCGACCTCACCCCCGCGCCCGCGTACCGCTAATCCTCCCGGCTGAACTCCGCGACCGCGGCTCCCAACAGGACGATGCCGATCAGCAGGACGATGCCGGCCTCCAGGATCGGCGGCACCACCCAACCGCCCCACGTGACACCGGGGTCGAGGACGCGTCGGGCGGCCGGGGCGATGTCCAGCTGGGTGAACACGACGTGGCGGATCGGGTCGATCGCATACGTCAGCGGGTCCAGTCTGTTGAGGACAGCCAGCCACGCCGGCAGGCCGGAGACCGGGAACAGCGCGCCGGAGATGAAGAACAGCGGCATGACGATCATCTGATTGATGGCCATGAAGCTCTGGATCTGTTTGATCCGCACCGCTATCGCGAGGCCCAGGGACGTCAGCGCGAACGCCAGCAGCAGTTGCAGCGCGATGACCTCGATGATCATCACCGGGTCGTAGGGCACGCCGACCAGGCCCGCCACCGCGACCACGAGCACACCCTGCAACGCGGCCACGGACGCGCCGCCGAAGCACTTGCCGATGATGATCGAGCTGCGCCGCACCGGCGCCACGAGCATTTCGCGCAGGAACCCGAACTCCCGGTCCCACACGATCGACGCCGCCGAGAACAGGGCGGTGAACAACAGCGACATGCCCAGGATGCCCGGGTACATGAACGTCCGGATGTTCACGCCGTGCGTGCTGCCCGACGTCAGCGCCGAGAGACCCGTGCCCAGAACGAACAGGAACGCGAACGGCTGGATCAGTGACGTGATCATTCGCAGCCGGTCGTTGGCGAACCGGATCAGGTCGCGCTGCCACACGATCTTGATCGCGCGCAGCTCACTGGTGAACCCGCCGTGCAGGACGCGCACGGACGCGACCGGTGCGATGTCCGCCTGTGCCGTCATCGGCCCCTCCTCATCCGGACCATCGGGCTGTTGGCCATCCGTTCCGCGCCGGACGCCTCCGCCTCGCGGATCGTGGTGCCGGTGTAGGACATGAAGACGTCGTCCAGTGACGGGCGGGCGACGTTGACCGACAGGATGGGCACGTCGAGTTCGGCGAACAGCCGGGGCACGAACCGTTCCCCGTTCGCCACGGCCAGCACGACCGCGTCCCGTTTCGCGGACGCCTCGACGTCGAACCGTTCCCGGATCTCGGTGACGGCCTTCTCGTCGTCGGCCGTCTCCACGGTGATCCGGTCCTTGCCGACGCTGGCCTTGAGTGCCGACGGCGTGTCCAGGGCGATGATCCGCCCGTGGTCCATGATCGCGATCCGATCGCAGAACTCGGCTTCGTCCATGTAGTGCGTGGTCAGGAAGATCGTGATGTCCTCGGCCGCCTTCAGCTCCCGGATGTACTGCCAGATGGAGCTGCGCGTCTGCGGGTCGAGACCGACGGTCGGTTCGTCCAGGAACAGCACCCGCGGCGAGTGCAGCAGGCCGCGGGCGATCTCCAGGCGGCGCTTCATGCCGCCGGAGAACGTGCCCACCTTGCTGCCGCGCCGGTCCCACAGCCCGACCATCTCCAGCACCTGCCGCAGCCGGTCGTCCAACACGGCCTTGGGCACCGCGTACAGCTCGGCGTGCAGGCGGAGGTTCCGCTCGGCCGTGAGGTAGTCGTCCAGTGTGGTGGCCTGGAAGACGAGCCCGATGTTGCGTCGCACGGCGTCCCGTTCGGTGACGACGTCGTGTCCGGCGACCGTGGCCCGGCCGGCAGTCGGGCGCAGCAGCGTGCAGAGCATGTTGATGGTGGTCGACTTGCCGGCGCCGTTCGGGCCGAGGAAGCCGAAGATCTCGTTGCGCCGCACCGTGAGATCGATGCCACGCACGGCCTCGACGTCGCCGAAGCGTCTGACCAGGCCAGACACCTCGATCGCGGCCGACTCGGTGATTTTCATACACCAAGTGTAAACTTCGCCCAGGTTACGTCAAGCGGTTAAGCTGAGAGCATGACCGGCCTGCGCGAGCGCAAGAAGAACGAGACCCGTCAGCACATCGCCGACGTGGCGGCGCGGCTGTTCGCCGAGCACGGCTTCGACGAGGTCACGGTCGACCAGGTGGCGGCAGCGGCGGACGTGGCCAAGAAGACCGTCTTCAACTACTTCCCCACCAAGGAGGACCTGGTCTTCGACCGGGCGGAGGCCCGTGAGCTGACCATGGTGTCGCTGGTCCGCGACCGGCCGCCGGGCACACCGGTGCTCGCGGCGTTCCGGGCCCAGACCGACCGGTTCCTCGACTTCGTCGCCGGGCGGGAACCCGGCTTCCAGCGCGGGTCGGTCGTCGAACTGGCCCGCTCCAGCCCGGCGCTGCGCCGCCGCGGCCTGGAGATCCGGGAGCGGCATGCCACCGTGCTGGCGGCCGAACTGGCCGCGGACACCGGTCAGCCCGAGTGGGACCCGGTCGCGAACGCCGTCGCGCGGACGATCCTGGCCACCCACCAGTCGGTGTTCTTCGAGATCCACCGGCTGATCAGGGCAGGCGCGACACCGAAGGAGGCCGCCGAGGCGGCCCGCGTCGTCGCCGACCGCGTGTTCGGCCTACTGGAGCGCGGTCTGGCCGACTACCCCGCCGGTACCGTCGACTGATCGGGAAGCAGCGGCGGGCGGGTCCGGTTCGCCCGCCGGACCGTGATGCTGCTGACCACGCCGAGCACGGCGGCGACGCCCAGCGACACGAGCAGGCCGAGGAGCGAGTTACCGGTCAGCGCACCGCCGAGGTAGCCGATCAGGGCCACGTACGTGGACCACAGGGTCGAGCCGACAACCGACGCCGGGGTGAATCGGGCCAGCCGCCACCGCAGGGTGCCGGTCAGCACCGCCCCGATCGTGCCGCCCGCCGGCAGCCATCGGCCGACCACCAGCACCGGCGCTCCCCAGCGGGTGACGCGCCTCTCCAGCCACTCGTGCGCCGCGGCGACCGACGGGCGTTTGCCGGCCAGCCGGTCCAGCACCCGCACGCCCGCGAACCGGCCGAAACCGTAGAGCAGGTGGTCGGACAGGCAGCACGCCACGGCCGCGACGAGGATCACCGCGGCCAGCGGTAACCGGCCGGACGCCGCGAACACGCCCATGCCGACGAGCACCGGCTCGGTCGGCGCCAGTGGTACCAGGCCCACCAGGAAGAGCGTGACAAGGGCCGTGACAGTGCTGCTCACGTACTGATCTACGCACGGGCGTGCCGGAAAACTCCCACCGACACCTGATCCACAGGAAACTGACAGGTGATCATCACCACGCCGTCACCACGGCGTCACTTGGTCGATCCCGCCAGCACCCCCTGGACGAAGAACCGCTGGAAGCCGAAGAACACGGCCAGCGGCACGATCATCGACACGAAGGAACCCGTGGCGAGGATGTCCACATTGGTGCCGAACGCGCGCAGCTGTGACTGGAGGGCCACCGTGATCGGCTGGGACGACGGGTCGGCGAACACCAACGCCACGAGCATGTCGTTCCACACCCACAGGAACTGGAAGATGGCCAGCGACGCGATGGCCGGCAGGCCGATGGGCAGGACGACCCGGCGGAAGATCCGCCACTCCTTCGCACCGTCCATCCGGGCCGCCTCCAGCAGGTCGGCCGGGATGCCGGCGAAGAAGTTGCGCAGCAGGAACACGGCGAACGGCAGGCCGAACGCGACGTGGAACAGGATCACCGACACCAGCGACCCGGACATGCCCAGGTCGCCGTACAGCCGGGCCATCGGGATCAGGGCCACCTGGATGGGCACCACGAGCAGGCCGACGATGACCACCATCAGCCAGTCCTGCCCGGGGAAGCGCATCCACGCCAGCGCGTACGCGGCCAGCGCCCCGATGCCGATGACCAGGACGGTCGCCGGTACCGAGATGTACACCGTGTTCAGCAGCGAGTGCATCACCGTGGAGTTCTGCACCAGGTCCCGGTAGTTGCGCAGGGTCAGCTGCGCGGGAACGGTGAAGACCGTCCACCACCCGGACGACGCGTTGTCCGTCTCGCCGCGCACCGACGACACGAGCAGGCCGAACACCGGCACCAGCCACAGCAGCGCGATGAGGATCAGCAGGAACCGGACGAAACCGGAGCCCAGCAGGCTGCTGATCCTGGTCAGCGCGCCCCGTCGAGGGGCACCGGACACACCGGTGACGAGGAAGTCGGTCATCGCTCCCGCCGGAATCGTCGAATGTTGAACAGCATGGCCGGCATGACGACCAGGAACAGGATCACCGCGATCGCGCTGCCCTGCCCGAGGTCACCGCCGCTGCCCGGACCGAACGCGACCTGCCACATCTGCAGTGCGAGCACGTTCGCGTCCGCCTGTGTCGAGCCGGGCGGGATCACGTACACCAGGTCGAACACCTTGAGCACGTTGATGACCAGCGTGACGAGCACCACCAGCAGCACCGGGCCGAGCAGCGGCACGGTCACCCGCCGGAACACCTGCCACTCGGTGGCGCCGTCCACCCGGGCCGCCTCCAGCGCGTCCCTCGGGATGGCCGCCAGACCGGCCGCGATGAACGTCATCGCGAAGCCCGTGGTGATCCACACCCACGCCGAGATGATGACCGGTGTGACGAGCGTCGGGCCGAGCCAGGTGAGGCCGTTGAACGGCTGCCGGAAGTTGCTGCCCGGCAACTGGATCCGGTAGTCGCCGGGGCTCAGGCCGGGGATGGTGAACGCCCCGTCGTCGCCGGTGGTCGCCGTGGCCACCACCGACCCGTCGCGCACGGCCTGCACCGTGATGCCCGGCATGCCGCGCTTGCCGTGGCCCAGTTGCCCGGGTTTGCTGCCCAGCGCGACGTCCAGCCAGACGACGCCGGACAGCGCGCCCGGTCGCGCCTGGACGGGTGTCGCCAGGACGGCGTGCGAGGGCAGGTTGCCCGGCGCCTCCCCCACCATCGGCAGGTTCACCACGTCACCGGGCCGGTACCGCGCGGTGGTGAAGCCGTCGGACGACGCGGACACGGTGTTCGACGGCCGCGGGGACACACCCGGGTAGGGCGACGGCGCGACGAACGTGTCGTGGATGCCGACGGTCACGGCGTTGGCCACGCCGAGGCTCGGGTCGTCCTGGTAGACGAGCCGGAAGATGATGCCCGACGCGAACAGCGAGATCGCCATCGGCATGAACAGCACCATCCGGAACGCCACGGCCCACCGGATGCGCTCGGTCAGCACCGCGAAGATCAGGCCGAGACCGGTCACGAACGCGGGCGCGACGAGCACCCAGATCAGATTGTTCCGCAACGCGATCCGGGTGTCCGGATCGGTGAAGACGTCACCGTAGTTGTGCAGTCCGACGAACTTCGCACCGGACTGGTCGAACAGGCTGCGGACGATCGAATACACCACCGGATAACCGATGAATATCGCCAACAACAGCACAGCGGGCGCCAGGTACAGCGCGATCAGCCATTTCGGCGTGTCCGACCTGCCGTCCGTGCCCACCACTCGGCGGGGCCGGGGGGTGGCCTGCCCCCTGAGCAGGCCACCCCTACCTTCCCCCTTCTCGGCCAGTTGAGTCACGCGTCCGCCTCACGAAGTCGTGTAGTCCTTGGTGGCATCGGCTTCCAACTTCTTCTCGGTGCCCGCGATGTCGTTCGGGTTGGCCAGGAAGTCCTGGAGGTCCTTCCACTCACCGGAGCCCTTCGTCGCGCCGAACGTCGGCGGCGCCTGGTCGGACATGTCGAACACGATGTTGTTGCCGGCCTTGAGCAGCTGCTGCTCCATGGTGCGCGTGATGTCGTTCGGGTAGTCCGACAGCGGGACGTCCTTGTTGGCCACCAGGAACCCACCGGTCTTGGCGAAGATCGACGCGGCCTCCGGGCTGGCCAGGTACTTCATCAGCGCCATCGTCGCCTTGTCGTCGGTGAACGCGACGGCGGCGTCACCGCCGGTCTCCACGCCGGCGGCCGACGAGCCGATCTGCGGGAACGGGAAGATCTTGGCGTCCGTGCCGACCTTCGACTTCGTGCTGGACTGGATCGCCGTGGCCACGAAGTCGCCCTCGTACACCATGGCCGCCTTCGGCTTGTCCTGGAACGTGTTCACCACCGACGTCGGGAAGTCGGTCTGCAGCGCGCCGGTGTGCCCGCCGGCGATCAGCCGGTCCTGCTTGAAGTACGCCTGCAACACCTGCAGCGCCTTCGTCACCGTCGGGTCGGTCCACGGGATCTGGTGCGCGCCCAGCTTGTTGTAGTCGTCGACGCCCGCCGTCTGCAGGTAGATCTGCTCGAACCAGTCGGTGAGCACCCAGCCGTCGGCCGCACCGATGGACATCGGCGTGATGCCGGCGTCGGCCAGGTCGCCGGACAGCGTGACGAACTGGTCCCAGGTTCGCGGCACCTGCGCGCCGACCGAGTCGAACTGCTTGGTGTTGTACCAGATCACCGACTTGTCGGACGCGTCGAAGTAGACGCCGTAGGGCTTGCCGTCGACCGTGGTGAACTTGCTCCACGCCGGCGACTGGTGTGCCGCGACGGCCGCTTGGACGTCCGCGGGCAGCGGCTTGAGCGCGCCCTCCTTGGCGAACTGGACGATCGAGCCGGGCTGGCCGAGCAGCGCGATGTTCGGCGGGTTCTTGCCGGCGATCTTCGTCTGCAGCACCGTCGGTAACTCGTCACCGTCCGATGTGTACTGCACGGTCGCGCCGGTCTGCTGTTCGAACGCATGGAGGACCTGCTCGAAGTCCTTCTGCTCGTCGCCCGACCAGATGCCGGCGACCTGGATCGTCTGCCCCTTCAGGTCCTGGTTCTGCGTCGACGGCGACGAGTTCGACGAGCCCGAACCCGATCCGCAGGCGGCCAGGCTCAGCGCGAGTGCGCCCGCGGCCGCCACGATCGCCACGGTCCTGTAGTACATCGGTGTACTCCCCACTTCAGTCGTTCCAGATCGACGACCCGGACTCCGGATCGAAGAAGTGCAGCCGCGCGGTGTCCACCCGCACGGTCACGTTCTGGCCCTCGAACACCCTCGTCCTGGGGCTGAACCGGCCGACGAGCGTCGTCACGTCCTGCCGGACGGATTCCGGCAGCGCGATCAGGAAGCCATCGTCGACGAGTTCCTCGGTCTCGTCGGTGCGTGCCGGGCGCACCTGGATCGGGAAGTGCACCAGCACGTCCGACCCCATCGCCTCCACCAGGTCGGCGACCGACCGCAGGACGACACCGTCGTCGGCGCCGACGATCTCGGCGTCCTCCATGTCCTCCGGGCGGATGCCGATGATGACGTCCCGGCCCACGTAGTCCTTGAGCGCCGGACGGTCCCGCAGCACCGAGTCGGCCAGCCGCAGCCGCTGGTCACCCAGGACGGCCCAGCAGCCCGCGTCGTCGGTCTCCAACCGACCGGCGAGCACGTTCATCCCGGGCGAGCCGATGAAGCCGGCGACGAACAGGTTCACCGGCCGGTCGTAGAGTTCCTGCGGCGGCCCGACCTGTTGCAGCACGCCTTTGCGCATCACCGCGACCCGGTCGCCCAGCGTCATCGCCTCGGTCTGGTCGTGCGTCACGTAGACCGTGGTGACACCGAGATCCCGCTGGATGCGGGCGATCTGGGCGCGCATCTGCACCCGCAGCTTGGCATCCAGGTTGGACAGTGGCTCGTCCATCAGGAACGCCTGCGGCTCCCGGACGATCGCCCTGCCCATCGCCACCCGCTGACGCTGGCCACCGGACAGGTTGCGCGGCTTGCGGTCCAGGTGCTCGCTCAGCTCCAGCACCTTCGCGACCTCGTCGACCCGCCGCCGGATCTCGGCCTTGGGCAGCTTGCGCAGCGTCAGGCCGAACGCGATGTTGTCGAACACGTTCAGGTGCGGGTACAGCGCGTAGGACTGGAACACCATGGCGACGTCCCGGTCGCGGGAGGGCACCCGGTTGACGACCTTCTCGCCGATGCGCACCGTTCCCTCGCTGATCTCCTCCAATCCGGCGATGATCCGCAGCGCGGTCGTCTTTCCGCAGCCGGACGGACCGACGAGTACCAGGAATTCGCCGTCCTGGATCTCCAGGTTGAGATCGTCGACCGCCCTGGTTCCATCGGCGTAAACCTTGCCCAACCCGTTCAGTACTATTGCGGACACGGCCAGAACGTTAGAAGTAGCCGCCCGAAGAGAACCTTAAAAACCGGCGGCGGTTGCACTAAGTGGTCGGACTCGCCACATCACCGGGCGGTCACGGATGTACCGGGCG
>DASZXM010000629.1:0-6394 GCA_035546415.1 Pseudonocardiaceae bacterium | reverse complement strand
ACTGCAGGTCGTGCGCGTCGGAGACCTTGCCGCCGAACTGGTTGATGATGTTCACGATGTCGTTCGCCGCCGAACGCAGCCGGGTCTCGGCCTGCTCGGCCGCCGTGCCGGCGGAGCTGCCGGAGGCGTACCAGCTCTGCTTGAGCGGCTGGAGGTTGGACGACAGCTGGTCCAGGTAGTCGGTCAGGGCCTTGGCCTTGGCCTGCAACGCGGCCGCGCTGGACTGCAGCGCGGCGAAGTTGACGCTGATCTGGTCTGCGGTCATGGCGATCAGTCCTTTCAGGCGCCGCCGGTCAGCCGGCCGAGAACGGCGCCACCGGCGTCGACCGAACCGGACAGGGTCTTCAGGCTGGACGCCACGGTCGAGTCACCCGAGCCGTAGTTGTGGAAGCTGTTGTTCACCAGGTTCGACATGGTGTCCAACTCGTTGCTGGCGGCCTTCATCTTGTCCTGCAACTGCATGTGCAGCTGCCAGAACGCCGTGGCCTGGTCGCCGGCGTAGCTGCTGAGCGTCGAGGTCAGCTCGCTCTCCAGGTCGGACATTGTCTTCTTGGCGTTCGCCGCGCACTCCGCGAACCCTGTGACCGCACGCGTCATCGCCTGGGAATCGCTCAGATAACCTTGGCTTGCCACGACTTGGCCACCTCCTTCTCCTCGTCCGAGGTCGTCGCCGAAGTGCTTTCTCCGGCTTTGGCACCATGAATCTAGAAACCCTGGCGGTGCTGGCAAACGGCACAAGTGCCGGTCGAAGTGGCGGCACTATTACCCACAGCGTGGCCGGCCGATCACCGCTGGTCGGCCGGTGGTGGCGTCCACGTGACCTGGACCAGTGCCGATCCGAGCCTGCGGCGCACCAGGGTGCCCCGGCCGGGTGGTTGCTGGCTCGGTTTGACGTCACCGATCAGCGCGCCCTCGTCCTTGTCGCCGGACAGCACCAGGCCCGGTGAACCCAGCTCCCGGATGCGTTGCAGCATCGGTTCGAACATGGCCCGTCCGGCGCCGCCGCTGGCCCGGGCGACGATCACGTGCAGGCCGATGTCCCTGGCCTGCGGCAGGAATTCCAGCAGCACCGACAGCGGGTTGCGGCCGGACGTGGACACCAGTTCGTAGTCGTCCACGATGACGAACAGGTCCGGGCCGGTCCACCAGCTGCGGGTGCGCAGCTGCTCGGCGGTCACGTCCGGGCCGGGCAGCCGCAACCGCATCGCCTGCTCCACCTCGGCGAGCAGGCCGGTCAGCACCGGTTCGGCACCCGCGTAGCCGAGCAGGTGGTCGCCGGTGACGGCGTCCAGCAGGCCGCGCCGGTAGTCGACGACGATGATCGCCGCCTCCTGCGCCGAGTAGCGGGACGTGATGCCGTTCGCGACGGTGCGCAGCAGGTTCGACTTGCCGGACTCGACATCGCCGAACACCATGAAATGCGGGTCGGCGGCGAAGTCCAGGTACACCGGCTTCAGGTCGGACTCGGCGATGCCGATCCCGAACGCCCGGCCGGTCGCCGTGCTCATCGACTCCACCGTGGACCGTTCCACCGTGCGGGGCAGCAGCCGGACCGGCGGTGCCTTCGGACCGGTCCAGGCGGCCGACACCTTCGCGACCAGGTCGGCCGTGCCGGCCGCGACCGTGGCCGCGTGCTGGTCGCCGTCGATACGCGGCAGTGCGGTCAGGAAGTGCAGCTTCTCCTTGGTGATGCCGCGGCCGGGCGCGTCCTGCGGCACGTTCAGCGCGGCCCTGCGGTCCATCAACGAGTCACCCGGATCGCCCAGCCGCAGCTCGAAGCGGGTGCCGATGGCGTCCCGCAGTTGGGCGCGCACACCCATCCACCAGTTCACCGACACGACGACGTGGATGCCGAAGCCCAGGCCGCGCGCTGCCAGGTTGGTGATGGCCTCCTCCAACTGTTCGTACTCCTGGCGCAGCGTGGTCCAGTCGTCCACCACGAGGAACACGTCGCCGAACTCGCGGCCGTCCGCGCCGCCCTCCTGGAACTCGGCCCGGCGCTGGCGGAACGCCGCGGCCGAGTCGATCCCGTGCGCGGCGAAGAACTGCTCCCGCTGCGCCAACAGGCTGACCACCTCGGCCACCAGCCGCCGGCAGCGCTGCGCGTCCCTGCGGGTCGCGTAGCCGGACACGTGCGGCAGGCCGGCCACCGGGCCCAGCGCGCCGCCACCCATGTCCAGCAGGAAGAACTGCGTCTCGACCGGGGTGTGGGTCAACGCCAGTACGGACACCAGGCCGCGCAGCAACGTGCTCTTGCCGCTCTGCGGTGCGCCCACGACGATCGCGTGGCCGCCCGAGCCGGACAGGTCCGCCCACAGCAGGTCGCGGCGCTGCTCGAACGGCTTGTCCACGATCGCCACCGGCACGATCAGCCGGCCGTTGCCACCCCAGCCGACCGGGCACAGCCCGCGTTCCGGGTCCACGCCCAGCGGGGTGAGCAACTGGTCCACGGTGGGTGGCTCGTCCAGCGGCGGCAGCCAGATCTGGTGCGCCGCCGGACCCTTGCCGACCAGCCGG
This sequence comes from Pseudonocardiaceae bacterium, assembly GCA_035546415.1. Taxonomy (GTDB): domain Bacteria; phylum Actinomycetota; class Actinomycetes; order Mycobacteriales; family Pseudonocardiaceae; genus DATEPR01. The sequence continues at coordinate 3,877 of DASZXM010000629.1, read as the reverse complement.
GACACCAACGCGCCCATGATCGTCTCCCCGCTGTTGGCCGGTTCGGCGACGCCGTTGCCGCCGGCCACCACCGGCTGGGCGGGCCGCGCCGGTTCCGCAACCGGGGACAGCCGGAACGGCAGCACGGCGTTCAGGCCGCGCACGCCCGTCATCTGCACTGTCGCCTCGCCGCGCTCCGGCAGCTCACCGGACACGTAGGCGGCGCGCAGCCGCACCAGCGACTCCGTGTCGAACTTCAGGAACGCCGAACCGGGCACCGGCGGCAGCTGGTAGGCGTCGGCGACACCGAGCACGGACCGGCTCTCCGACGCGGAGAACGTGCGCAGGCCGATCCGGTAGGACAGGTGCGAGTCCAGGCCGCGCAGCCTGCCCTCCTCCAGCCGCTGGGACGCCAGCAGCAGATGGATGCCCAGGCTGCGGCCCAGCCTGCCGATCATCACGAACAGGTCGATGAAGTCCGGTCGGGACGACAGCAGCTCGCTGAACTCGTCGATGATCACCAGCAGGGACGGCAGCGGCGCCAGGTCGGCGCCCTGCTCGCGGGCCTTCTCGTAGTCCCGGACCGACGCGAAGTTGCCGGCCGCGCGCAGCATCTCCTGGCGGCGCACCACCTCGCCGTTGATCGCGTCACCCATCCGGTCCACCAGCGGCAGTTCGTCGGACAGGTTGGTGATCACGGCGCACGTGTGCGGCAGTTCGGCCATGCCGGCGAACGTGGCGCCACCCTTGAAGTCGATCAGCGCCAGGTTCAGCGTCTCCGACGAATGCGTCGCCGCGAGGCCGCTGACCAGCGTGCGCAGCAGTTCACTCTTGCCCGACCCGGTCGCGCCGATGACCAGGCCGTGCGGGCCCATGCCACCCTCGGCCGACTCCTTCAGGTCCAGCTCCACGGGGCGGCCGTCCGGGTCGACGCCGATCGGGATGCGCAAGCGATTGCGCGGCGCCCTGCGCTGCCACGTGATGGCGGTGTCCAGGTCGCGCGGGTCACCGATGCCCAGCAGACCGGGCAGGCTCAACGCGTTGGCCATCGGCGACTCGGCCACCACCGGCGCCGCCTTGTACAGCGGCGTCAACTGGCGGGCCAGGGTCTCCGCGGCGATCTGGTCGAAGTCGTCCGGTTGCCCCAGGTAGGAGATGCGCTGTTCGTCGCCGGACCCGACGACCATGCCGACCCGGCCCGCGGACACGTGCAGGCACAGCGTGTGCGCGCCCGGGTTGTGCAAGGGCGCCTCACCGCTGACGTCCACCACGGTCACGGCGTACCGGCCGCCGTCGGGTGCGATGGCCACGTCGCCGTAGGTCCGGCCGCCGTCCACCACGACCACGACGTGCCGGTAGTCGTAGCCCATGCCGGCCGCCTTGGTGAACGGCGGCCGCTCACCCAGGTCCGCGCCGAGCAGTTCGGCCAGGGTGGTCAGGTTGTCGGCGACCAGCCGGGCCGGCCCGGTGGCGTCGGTGCTGTCCTCCTGGCGGGACGGCGTGGCGTGCGCGTGCGGCAGCCATTTCGCCCACTCCCAGTCGCCGTGCCGGTCGGCGGCCAGGCACAGCGCGATCCGCAGGTCATCGGGGGAGTGGAAGGTGGCCAACTGGGCCAGCAGCGCCCGGATCGCGCCGAGCACGCCGTTGCGGTCACCGCTGACGTCGACGTAGGCGAACGACCGCAGCGAGATCGCCACCGGCAGGTCCGGAACGGTCGCGTACGTGCGGATGAAGTGCCGCAGCGCCGTCGACGACACCGGGTCGAGGTCCTCCAACGGCACCGTCTGCGGCGCCCGTAGCGGAGTGGCCAGCCGTTGCGGGCCGGTGCCCAGGCGAACCTGGCCGAAGTCCGGGTCGGACCGCCGCCGCTCCCACAGGCGGCCCCGGTCCACGAACGCCCACAGGTCGTCCGGGCGGGGCGCGGCCATGGTCAGCACGGCCCGCTGGTGCTCGGCGATCTCGCGGACCTTGTGCCGCAGGCCGCCCAGGTAGCGCTGGTAGTCGCGCCGCTCCTCGTTGATCGCGGCCTTCTTCGCCGCACCGCCCCTGGCCAGCGACATGATGATCATGCCGGCCATCGACGACACGAACAGCGCGCCGAACACCCACGTCATCGCGCCGCCGCCGCGCCCGATGTAGACGAACGACATGGCGCCCATGCCCAGCATCATCGGTAGGAAGAACATCAGCTGCATCGCGCCCGCGTTGCTGCCCTTGGGCAGCAGCGGCGGCGACTGCAGCAGGATCTCGCCCTGCGGCTGTTCGGGCACGGGCGCACGGCGGACCGGAGCACTCACGTGTCCGATTGTGGAGAGTTCCGCCGCCGCCCTGGTGGGTAGTTCTGCCGTCTCCGGCACGGAAGTCGTCACCACGTCCGGTGCCGCGGCCCCGTGCCGCGGTGTGGCCGCCGCCCCGGGACGATTCGTGCCGGCGCACATTCGGAACGGGAATTCCCGTCGCCTGCGCCGGGTATTCGGATGCACTGGTGCATTCGGGCGACGGCGCGGCCCGATCGGCCGGAAATCGAGTCGGACCGTTACGCGACCACACCGTAGTGTTCGGCCAACTCGGCGAATTCCTCGTTACGCCTTCTGGTCGCGCGGTCGACGATTTCCCGCATCACGGCGTTGCCCAGCGGTTGGTAGCGGACCCAGTCCGGGGCGATCGTGCGGGCCTCGGCCAGCAGTGCGAGCGCCCGGCGTTCCTGCCGCAGGTCCGCGGCCGCCGACGCCAGGTGGATGCGGTGGCCCGCCTCCCAGAACGCCGGCACCGGGCCGTTGGCCGCCGGGACCGTCTCGGCCAGCCGCAGCGCCTGCTCCGGATCGCCGAGCCGGACCGCCAGGTCGACACCTTGGATGGCGGCGATGTGCGGGCCGAAGATGCCCGCCTCGCTGACCTCGTCCCTGCCCGACCGCACGGCCGCCGCCTGCGCCACCCGCAGCAGCTCGTCGGCCCGGTCGCCCTTGTCCGCGCGCAGCGCCGCCGACGCGGCGTTGAACAGCAGGTTGCCGAACACGCCCAGTGCCCTGGTGTTCGTGTCCGCCATCCGCGGTTCGACGCGTTCGGCCATGCGCACGGCGACCGTCTCGGCCTCGTCCGTCCTGCCCTGGCGGACCAGCACCCAAACCAGGTATCGGGTGGACACGGCGACCCCGATGTCCGGGTCGTCGGAGCGGCGCGCGGCCAGCACGGCCCGCTCGGCCGCGATGAACGCCAGGTCGCCCATGCCGAACCGGCCCGCGGTGCCCGCTCCGAGCCGGTAGGCGCCGGACAGCACCGAGTACGCCGAGTTCAGCCGCGCGCCCTTGGCCTCGTGCACCAGGCGGTGCGCGTCGGCCAACAGCACGGGAAGTGTGTGCAACAGTTCCGAATGGCGACCGGCGACGTAGGCCTGCCACGCATAGGTGAGTGAACCGCGCAGTTCGGACAGCGGGACTGTCTCCCGCAGGTCGGTGAAATCAGCCAGACCGGGCACCTCGGTGGACGACGTCAGCGCCCGGCGCAGGTCGGTCACGTCGCCGGTGGCCTGCTCGTGCGGCGGCAGGATGCCCAGCAAGGTGGACGGTTCCACACCAAGTGCCCTGGCCAGCTTGTTGAGCGTGGCCGTCCGCGTGGTCTGTCGCTCGCCGCGCTCGATGCGGGCGACGGTGTCCACGGCGACCCCGGCGCCGGCCGCCAACTCCTCCTGGGACAGGTTCCGGGCTTTGCGTATTCGGGCGACGTTCTCGCCGAGCCCCCATGCCACCGGCATGTCGGCCCCCAATCATTGGTCCATACCCGTGGTCCGATCTCCAAGAGTACCCATTCGGGCACGGATGGATACGGTTTCCATGATTGCGAACAGGCTTCGGACGGTGAATTCGACACGAACGGACGCGCCGTCACGATCCCGAGGTTT
>DASZXM010000628.1:0-3562 GCA_035546415.1 Pseudonocardiaceae bacterium | reverse complement strand
CGGCATGCGGCCGGGCACCACGCCGGACCGGTTCGTCGTGGGGGTGGCGACGGTGGCGTTGCTGACGGTCGCCGGCGGGTCACGGCCATTGCTCTGTGTCGTCGACGACGTGCAGGGGGTGGACGACGCGTCGTCCTACGTGCTGGCGTTCGCCGCGCGCCGGCGGGGCTCGGCGCCGGTGGCGTTGCTGTTGGCCGGCCGCGGGGGCGGCGTCACCGAGTTGCCGGAACTCGTCCTGGACCGGCTCGGCCACGCCGACGCCCGCCTGCTGGCGGAGTCGGCGATGTCGGCGTCGATGGACGACGCCGTGATCGCGCGGATCGTGGTCGAGTCGGCGGGCAATCCGCTGGCGCTGATCCGGTCGGCGCGGGCCGCGTCGGGGATCGAACTCGCCGGTGGCTACCGCGTCGTCCCGTCCACCGGTGGCGACCACGGCCTGGTGACCGGGCTGACGCCGGACAGCAGGCTGCTCCTGCTGCTGGCCGCCGCGGAGCCGTTGGGGGACCCGGTGCGGCTGTGGCGGGCCGCCACCCGGTTGGGCATCGCCGCCTGCGCCGCCGAGCAGCTCGAGTCGGCGGGTCTGGTGTCCTTCGGCCCGCTGGTCGCCTTCGGTGAGCCGGAACTGCGGTCGATGGTGTACGGGCGGGCGTCCGTCGCCGAACGGCGCCGGGTGCACCGCGCGCTCGCCGACGCCATCGACGGCACGGCCGAGCCGGACCGTCGCGCGTGGCACCTCGCGCACGCCCTCGTCGGACCGGACGACACGGTCGGCCACGCGCTGGCACGTGCCGTGGGGACGGCCAGGACCCGGGGTGGCCTGGCCGCGGCGGCGGCGTTCTACGAACGAGCCGCGCTGTGCACGACCGATCCCGCGCACCGGGTGGAGCGGGCGATCCGGGCGGCGGACGCCTACCACACGGCCGGTGCCGCCGACGCGGCCGTCCGCCTGCTCGGCGCGGCCGAACTGACCCGGATGGACGCCCCCACCCGGGCACGGCTCACGCGCCTGCGGGCCCGCATCGACTTCGACGCGTCGCGCGGCCCCGCCGCCGTCGCGCGACTGTTGGCGGCCGCGCAGGACCTCGAGGCGTGCGAACCGCAGATCGCTCGGGCCGCCTATCTCGAAGCGCTGGGCGCCGCGATCTTCACCGGTCATCTGGATGTGGCGCACACGGTCGTGGCCCGGTTGGCCGCGCACCAGCCGAAGGGGACCGACCGCCTGCTGGAGGGCGTGGCGCAGCGCTGCACCGGTGGCTACGCGGCAGCCGTCGAGCCGCTGAAGCTCGCCCTGAAGACACTGGACTGCGATCACCAGGACGACCCCCGATCGCGGCTGCTGGCGTGTCTGATCGCACCCGACCTGTGGGACGACGACTCGTGGCACGAACTGACCGAGGCGGAACTGGAACGCGCCCGCGGCGCGGAGGCCCGCAGCATTCTGCCCTACGTGCTCACACACCGCGCGCTCGTCGAGGTCCATGCCGGACGGTTCGCCGTCGCCCAGTCCCTGGTCGACGAGGCTGCCGCGATCGCGCAGCACATCGGAACACCACCGTTGCCGCACGCGGCCGTCGTGCTGGCCGCGTGGCGCGGCCGCGAGCACCCGGTGCTCGCGGCGCACGCCCAGGACGAGAACACGGGCATGTGCGGCGCGACCGCCCGGTACGCCAAGGCCGTGCTGTACAACGGGCTGGGCGCCTACGCGGACGCCGTCACGGCGACGCGCGCGGTGATCCACGGCGACAGCCTGGAACTACAGGGCTGGGCGCTCGCCGAACTCGTCGAAGGTGCCGTGCGTTCCGGCGCGCGCGACACGGCGGCGGTCGCCGTCGACCTGCTCCGCGAACGGGCCTGGCTGAGCGGCACGGAGTGGGCGCTGGGGGTCAGCGCGGGAGCGCGTGCGCTGCTGCGCGACGGCACGGCCGCCGAGGACCTGTACGTCGAGGCGATCGACCGGCTGGGCCGGTCCCGCGTGCCGGTCTACCTGGCACGCGCGCAGCTGGTCTACGGCGAGTGGCTGCGCAGGCGGGGCAGACGCGTCGACGCGCGGGTGCCGCTGCGGGCGGCACACCGGTCGTTCGCCGACATGGGCGCGGAGGCGTTCGCCGCCCGGGCGACCCGGGAACTGCTCGCGACCGGAGAGCGGGCGCGGCGGCGGGTCGCGGAGACCCAGGGCCAGCTCACTCCCCAGGAGACCCGGATCGCGTCGCTGGCCCGGGACGGACGGTCCAACCCGGAGATCGCCACGCTCCTGTCGATCAGCCCGCGCACCGTCGAATACCACCTGCACAAGGTGTTCACCAAGCGCGGCATCACGTCCCGGAACGAACTGCACCTGGTGCTGACCGACGTGCCGAGCGAAGTGCCGGGTACCCGGACGCCGCTTCGGCGGTAGGCCGCGGGCGGGCACGCTCGGGGGTTCACCGATGCGACGGTGGACACACGCGGGCCACGCTGGGCGGCGTCACCCCCTTCCACACCGACGCGCGGAGGCCGAACTCATGGCTGGCGTTGACACTTCACTCCGGACCGACGTGCTGGTCATCGGCTTCGGCAAGGGCGGCAAGGCCGTCGCCGCGACCATGGCACGCATGGGCAGGCGAGTGATCATGGTCGAGCAGTCGGACCAGATGTACGGCGGCACCTGCCCCAACGTGGGCTGCGCGCCGACGAAGGCGCTGGTGCACCAGTCCACCAAACGCCGGCCGAGCGACCCGCCACAGGAGTGGTACGAGCGCGCCGTCGGCGAGGTGCACGCGATGACGTCGCTGTTCCGCAAGGGCAACTTCGACGCGCTCGACGGCATGGACACGGCGAGCGTGATCACCGGGCACGCCGAGTTCACCGACCCGCACACCGTCACCGTGGACACCGGGGACGAGCGGCTCACCGTCACGGCCGAGCACATCCTGATCAACACCGGGTCGACGCCGGTCATCCCGAACATCCCGGGCCTGCGGGCCAGCAGGCACCTGGTGACCAGCACCGACCTGATCCACCGGACGGAACTGCCCAACCGGCTGGCCATCGTCGGCGGCGGCTACCTCGGCATCGAGTTCGCCGCGATCTACCGCCGGTTCGGCGCCGAGGTGACCTTGTTCGAGTCGAGTGCCCGGATCCTGGACCACGAGGACGACGACGTCGCCGCGGTGGCCGAGAAGATCCTCGTCGACGAGGGCATCGACATCGTCACCGGCGCGAACGTGACGGAGATCCAGGACAGCGCCACCGAGGCGACCGTGCTGTTCATGCACGACGGCCGGGAACGGACGCTGGCCGTGGACGCGGTGCTGGCCGCTGCCGGACGGGTGCCGGCGACCGACGGACTCGGCCTGGCGGCGGCGGGCGTGCGCACCACGCCGCGAGGAGCGGTCGAGGTCGACGAGTACCTGCGCACCAGCCAGCCGCACATCTTCGCGCTCGGCGACGTCAACGGCGGGCCGCAGTTCACCTACGTCTCCCTCGACGACAGCCGCATCGTGCTGGACCAGCTGATCGGCAAGGGCAAGCGCACCACGTCCGACCGGGTCGCCGTGCCCCGCACGCTGTTCATGACGCCGCC
>DASZXM010000627.1:0-6519 GCA_035546415.1 Pseudonocardiaceae bacterium | reverse complement strand
GCCCCTTCGCTCGCCGTGCCTTGAGGGTTGCGTAGATAGACCCACTAGTCAATGCTGAGGTGCATGCGCTTCTCGCTGACCGACGAGCAGACGTGGTTGGCCGCGAGCGTCCGCGCGCTGCTCGCCGACCGGCCGTCCAGCGGCGAACTGGACCGCGGACTGGTGGACGCGCTGGCCCGGTTGGACGTCTTCGACCTGGCCGAGCCCGCGCTGGCCGTGGAGCTGGCCGTGGTGGCCGAGGAGGTCGGCGCGGCGCTGCCGGCGGTCCCGTTCGTGCCGATGGTCGTCGGGTCGTTGCTGTTGGGCGAGCGGCGGAGCGGGGTGCTGACGGTCGGGTGGCAGACGTTCCCCGAGCCGTTCGGGATGCGGCCGCTGGCGCTGGTCGGCGGGCGGGTGTCCGGGACCGTCGCCGCGGTGCCGTTCGGTGCCATGGCGGACGAGATGCTGGCGTTCACGCCGGACGGGATCGTCGTGGCGGACCTGGCGTCGGCGGTGTGTTCGGCCGGCACGGCGTTCGACCTGAGCGAGCCGCCCGCGACGGTCGTGGTGGACGCGGTGCTGCCGGTGACACCGGTCCGGCACGTGCTGCCCCCGATCCTGACGGTGCTGGCGGCCGAGCTGGTCGGGACCGGACAGCGGGCGTTGGACGACGCGGTCGGGTACGTCCGCCGGCGCGAGCAGTTCGGCCGGCCGGTCGGGTCGTTCCAGGCGGTCAAGCACATGCTGGCCGACCGGCACGTGCAACTGGACGCGGCCCGCGGACTGGTGCGGTACGCGGCGTGGGCGGTGGCCGCCGGTGACGAGGCGGAACTACCGGCCCGGACGGCACTCGCGGCCGCCTGCGACGCGGCACTGGCCGCCGCGTCGGACAACCTGCAGGCCCACGGCGGCATCGGCTTCACATGGGAACACCCGGCACACCGGTACCTGCGGCGCGCGCGGGCACGACGCGCCCTGGTCGGCACGCGGGCACGGCAGTACCACCGGATCGCCGAGCATATTCTGGGGCTGGTCTGACCGCGAGGAGATGGGGCTTTCGATGAGGCGTACGTCGTTCAGCAGGTGGCCCTGCTCGGTGGCGCGGACGGTGGACCTGTTGGGCGACTGGTGGACGCCGCTCGTGCTGCGCGAGGCGTTCTACGGCGTGCGGCGGTTCGACCAGTTCCAGTCGGCGTTGGGCATCGCGCGGAACACGCTGACGGAGCGGCTGAACCGGTTGGTCGACGAGGGGCTGATGCGCAAGGAGCCGTACCAGTCGGAGCCGGTGCGGCACGAGTACGTGTTGACGGACAAGGGTTCCGACTTCTTCCCGGTGCTCGCCGCGATGGCCGCGTGGGGCGACCGATGGCTGGACGGCGGTGCGGGGCGCCCGATCGTGTTGCACCACAAGGACTGCGGACACGACGCCGAGGCGGAGGTGGTGTGCTCGCGGTGCGGCGGAGCCATCACGCACGAATCGGTCGAACACCGACTGGGACCGGGATACCCGGAGAAGCTGAAGACCCGCCCGGACGTGATGGCCAGATTCGGGCCGAGCTAGCCGCGCCTGACGTCGCCTGACGTCGAGGACATGCCCGCACGGCCGGCGAGCACCGCGTGACGAGACACGGCGGGTGGCCTGAGCGGTTGGGGGGCTGTGCGTGGCGTCGCGCGGCGGGGGCCTGAGCGGTTGGTCGCCACTGCGTCGTGACGCGCGGCGGGTGGCCTGAGCGGTCGCGGACGGCTGTTCAGGCCCGCCTCCGCGCTGGTCAGTCGGATTCCTGGCGGATCGCCTTCAGCGTTCCTCGCACCATCGCCCGGACCGTGTCCGCCGCCGTTTCCGGTTCCGGACAGCCCGCGTCCAGCCAGGCGATGACCGCCTCGACGATGAGGTTGGGGATCAGGTGGGCGGCCCACTGACGGCGGGGGCCGTCCGGGATGGCGTCGCGGAAGCGTTCCTCCGCCGTCGCCGCCATCAGTTCCCGGCGCTGGTCGACCATGTCGCGGAACTCCGGTTCGCGTGCCGCGTGGTGGAACAGGAGGCGGTAGCCGTCCGGGTTCTCCCGCGCCACCTGGATCACCGCGTCGACCGCGTTCTGTTCGATGCCGTGCTCGCCGACCGCCTCCGCCAGCCGGTGGCGGATGTCCTGGATGGCGGCGCGGTACAGGTCGGCCTTCGTGTCGAAGTTGCGGTAGATCGTGTCGCGCGCCACACCGGCTTCCGCCGCCACGTCCTCCAGGCTCGTGGCGGCGAAGCCGTTGCGGGCGAACGCCCTGCTCGCGGCGTTGATCAGGGCGCGCCGCCGCTCCGTGCGGCGCATCAGCTTGCGGTTCGCCTCGGCCATGGTTGTCCAGTCTGGCCGATGGGTCCGGCGAGGGCGACGGCGAGGCCGACCACCGCCCAACCGGACAGCACCAGCAGGTCACGCACCGGAACCTGGGACGACGCCAGCGCGTGGCCGATCGCGTCCGCCGCCGGGGCGGCCGGCAGCCACGACGCGACCGTGGACAGCCACGACGGTTCGTCGGACAGGCTGAAGAACGTGCCGGAGAAGAACATCAGTGGCAGGTAGACCAGCATCAGCATCGGCTGCGCCGCCTCCGGGTTCGGGATGAACCGCGCCATCGCCGTACCCATCGCCGACCAGCACAGGCCGCTGAACACCACCGCCACCACGACCCACACCACGCCGCTCACCGTGATGTCGATCCCCAGCATCACCACCGCCCCGGCGACCGACACCGCGGCGCCCACCGCCGCCAGCACGACCGTCGCCGTGATACGGCCCGTGTAGTAGCACCACGGCGGCAGCGGCGCACCTCGCAAACGTTTGAGCGTGCCGCGCTCACGTGCCGACACCAGGCCGGACGCGTGCGTCACGAACGCCGTGCCGACCACGCCGAACGCCACCACGCCACCGACCACGCCGGCCCGCGCGTCCGCCGGCAGATGTGCGCTGGCCGCCTTGCGGACGACCAGCAACAGCAGCGGGAACGCGAACGTCACGTACAGCGCGCGTGGGTTGCGGGTGAACAGTTTTGCCTGGTACCGCAACTGTCCCACCAGGATCTTCGCGATATCAGACATGGTCGGCCGCCATGGTCAGCGCGAGGTAGGCGTCCTCAAGGGACGGTGGGGCGACGGTCATGCCGTCCAGCCGCACGTCCTCGGCGCGTGCCCAGTCGACGAGCGCGCCGACAGTCGCCGTCACGTCCTGCGTGGTGACCGTGCACCAGCCGTCCGTCACCACACCCCGCACCGGGACGGAATGGCCGGCGGGCAGCGGGAACCGGATGCGGGTGGCGTCCAGGCCACCGGTCAGCTGGTCCGGTGGCTCGTCCGCGACGACCCTGCCGCGCGTGAACACCAGCACCCGGTCGGCCAGCGCCGCCGCCTCGTCCAGGTAGTGCGTCGTCAACAGCACCGTCATGCCGGCCGCCGACAGGTCCCGCACGGTCCGCCATGTCTGCCGGCGGGCTGCCGGGTCGAAACCGGTGGTCGGCTCGTCCAGGAACAGCACCCTCGGGTTGCCGACCACGCCCAACGCCAGGTCGACGCGCCGCTGTTGGCCGCCGGACAGCGTGCCGGCGCGGGTGTCCACGTCGTCGGCCAGGCCGACCATCTCCAGCACCTCGTCGATCGGGCGCGGCCGCGGGTACAGGCCGGCGTACAGGCTCAGCAGTTCACCGACCGTCAGTTCCGCGTCCAGGCTGGTGGACTGCATCACGATGCCGATGCCGGTGCGCCACCGCCTGCCACCGCGGGCCGGGTCGACGCCCAGCACGCGCACCGTGCCGGCGTCCCGCGTCCGGAAACCCTCCAGGATCTCCACCGTCGTCGTCTTGCCCGCCCCGTTCGGGCCGAGGATCGCGACGACCTCGCCCTCCGCGACCGTGAACCCGACGTCCACGACGGCCGGTTCGCCGTCGTAGGACTTGGCCAGACCGGTCACCTCGATCGCGTTCATCGTTTCGACCGGTTCTGGTTCTTCGCGCCGACAGCGGCCATGACCAGCATCAACACGCCCGCGATTCCGATGATCAGCACGCCGGTCCCGGTTTCACCGTTGGCCAGCCGATAACCGTCCCAGCACAGCAGCGCGACGCCGATCAGACCGCGCAGCTGCCACGGCAGTCCCCCGAACAGCATCAGTCCTCCTACTCCAGAGTCCGAACTTCATAGTTGCGACTCTAGAGTACGAAAATGGGTTCGGCAACCGCGTCAGCCCCGGCGGGCCCGTTTGCGCAGCAGCACCTCGACGCCGTCCAACAGGCTGACCAGGCCGAACTCGAACAAGGCGTCGAGGTTGAAGTCGTAGCTCTGCCGGACCACCCGGGCGAACGTCGGATAGCGGCCGGACGCGAGCAGTTCGCGCAGCTCCGGCTCGTGGCGCTCGGTGAACTCGTCCGCCGTCATGCCGGTGTCCTGCTCGGCCTGTGTCTCGGCGTGCAGGTTCAGCGCCGTGCTGCGGACGTGCCCGAACAGCGTGAGGTAGATGTTCATCGTGGTGTTCATGTCCAGCTTCAGCTCGCTCAGCGCGCCGAGCGTCCACTCGGCGTAGTCCAGCAGGTTGGGCATCAGCTGCGGCCGGGTCATCGACAGCAGTTCGGCCCCCCACGGGTGCTGCTTGAACATCGTCCACAGCAGACGCGCGGCGAACTCCAGCGTGGCCCGCCAGTGCCGCGGACGCCGCTCCGGGAACGGGAAGTCGCCGGCGACGGTGTCCACCATGAGCAGGTGCAGGTCGTCCTTGCCGGGCACGTGCCGGTACAGCGACATCGTCGCGACGCCCAGTTGGGTGGCCACCCGGCGCATGGACAGCGCGCCGATGCCCTCGGTGTCCGCGATCGCGACGGCCGCCCGGACGATCCGCTCCTTCGTCAGTTCCGGCTCGTGCCGCACCGGCCGAGGTGCACTACCCCGCACCACCGTGCCCGACCCCTGGGTGGTCTCGACGAGGCCCTGGTCGCGCAGGGTGGCGATGACCTTGGTCGCGGTGGCCATCGCGACCCCCCATTGCCGGATGATGGCCCTGGTGGACGGCACCCGGTCGCCCGGCCCGAGCTCGCCGTTGTCGATGCGCGCGACGATCTCCGCCGCGATCCTGCGGTAGGGCGGTTCGGTGCTCACGATCCTGCTCCTGTACTAGTGCACTTCACGGGTTTCCCTAGTGCACCATAGCAGCGGCTTGCGCCGTACGCAGAGCGCTGTACGGTGTACGCATAGCTTCGGGAACAGGGGAAACAGGGAGCGAGTCATGCGGAACGTTCTGATCTCCGGCGCGGGCATCGCGGGACCGGCACTGGCGTACTGGCTGCGCCGGTACGGATTCCGGTCGACGATCGTGGAGCGCACGCCGGCACCGCGGCTGGGTGGCCAGGCAATCGACATCCGGGGCACCGCCCGGGACGTCGTGACCAGGATGGGCGTGATGGACGCCATCCGCGCGCACCACACCGGCACGCACGGCATGGCGTACGTCGACGCGGACAACAACAGGCTCGCCGGCCTGCGGATGGCGGACTTCGGGGACTCGGGCGGCATCATCGCCGAGATCGAGATCCTGCGCGGCGACCTGGTGCGCATCCTGCACGACGCGGCCGGGCCGGAGGTGGAGTACTGCTACGGCGACGCGATCACCGGCATGACCGAACACGCGGGCGGCGTCGACGTGACGTTCGCGAAGGCGGCGCCGCGCACGTTCGACATCGTCGTCGGCGCGGACGGCCTGCGCTCCGGCGTGCGGCGGCTGGCGTTCGGCGACGACCAGGTCAACGACCTGGGCTTCTACTCGGCGTACTTCCCGGCCCGGACGAGGCGCAGGCTGGACGGCTGGGAGGTCATGTACAACATGCCCGCCGGCAACGGCGTCGGCGGCCGGATGGCGATGCTCTACCCGCTCGGCGACAGCGGCGAGGTGCGCGCGATGTTCGCGTTCGCCTGCCCGGGCCTGGAGTACGACCGCACGGACATCGGTGCGCAGAAAGCCCTGCTGGCCAAGGTGTTCGACGGTGAGGGCTGGGAGTTGCCGGATCTGATGGACCAGATGTGGGACACCGACGACCTGTACTTCGCGCGGGCCGGAGAGGTGAAGCTGGACGCGTGGTCGAAGGGCCGCGTGGTGCTGCTGGGCGACTCGGCGTTCGGCGGCTCGGTGGGGATGGGCACGAGCATGGCGCTGGTCGGCGCGTACGTCCTGGCGGGCGAACTGGCCGTGGCCGGTGACCACCGGGAGGCGTTCGCGGCGTACGAGAACGAGATGCGCGCGTACGTGACGGCCGGGCAGAAGCGGCCGCCGGGCGGCGTGAACGGCTTCCTGCCCAGGACCAGCCGCGCGATCCGGATGCGCGCACTGGTCATGCGGATGCTGCCGCACCTACCGGGCAAGAAGATCATCATGGGTGGTATCGACAAGACGGCGACCATGATCACGCTGAAGGACTACGCGGCGAGCGGCACGCGGGTGCGTGTGTAGCGAGCGGGATCGACGGGCCGGGTGGCGACGCGCCGCCCGGCCCCTCCGCGTACATGTCAGGGCG
>DASZXM010000626.1:0-3304 GCA_035546415.1 Pseudonocardiaceae bacterium | reverse complement strand
ACGACTGGCGGTGGGCCGACTCGATGGCCGACGCGGCGGCCCGACTCCCCGCGCTGGGCGGCCGGGCGTTCCTGGCGATCGGCCGTGGCGACCTGGCGGCGTTCGCGCACCTGGACCTGTACTGCCTGGTCCGTTCGGTCGACCCGCCACGGCCACCGCTCCCCCGCGACCACGAGATCGTGCTGGCCAGAGGCCCCTTCGAGGTCGCGGGCGAACGTGCCCTGCTGCGTGACCACCGCATCGACGTGGTCGTCACCCGGGACAGCGGCGGTGACCTGACGTCCGCGAAACTCACGGCAGCCCGTGACCTGCGCATTCCCGTGCTGCTCGTCCGCAGGCCACCGCTGCCGGACGTGCCGGTGGTGGCGAGCGAGGCCGAGGCGGTCGCCTGGCTCGCCGCGCTGGGCTGATCGTGTCCCTGTGCGGGTGATCGCCACGTAGCATCGCCGCATGGAAGCCGACGGCGCGGTGTGCCGGGTCAGATGACGGAACCGGACAGACGGTGGCCGGCGCCGGCCACCGTGGCCGCGCTGGTGTGCGGCGGGGTGCTGTTCTTCGCCGGTCTGGCGCTGGGGCTGGCAGCGGCGGTCCGGTTCAAGAACGCGCTGGAACGGTCGGCAGCCGGCTGCGGACTGGCGGTGGGGCACGGGATGGCGTGGCTGGCCGTCGCGGTCAGCGCGGCCGGCGTGCTCGTGGCGGCGCTGGCGATCGTGGCCGAGTACCGCGCCCGCACGCGGGCCCGGCCGGTCGCCGTCGTGGTGGCCGCGGTCCTGGCCGGCGCCGGCCTGTTCGGGGCGGCGCTCAACCTGTTCATCGTGCACGAGATCGACACGTGCGCCGCGTTGTTCGGCTGAGTGGCCGGCATCGCGAACCGACGCGCCACCCGACTGCCCGATGATGTGAACCATGCACACACCGCCACTGGTCCGCCGCGCCACGCCCTCCGACGCCGCTGACCTGGCACGGCTGCGCGTCCTGATGCTGGAGTCGATGGGCTCGGACGTCGGCGGGCCGACGGCGCCGTGGCGGACCGCGTCGCGGGCGTGGTTCACCGACCAACTGGCCAACCACTCGGACACGTTCGCCGCGTTCGTGGTCGACGACCCGGAGCTGGGTGTGGTCAGCACCGCCGTGGGCCTGTGCACGCGGCACGCGCCGTCCCCGATGAACGCGGCCGGGCTGCGGGGCGAGGTGTTCAACGTCAGCACCGACTCCCGGCGCCGCCGCCGGGGTCACGCCCGGGCCTGCCTGCTCGCGGTGCTCGACTGGTTCGACAAGGAAACCGACGCGACCCTGATCAAGCTGAACGCCACCGGCGACGGCATCGCCCTCTACACGTCGCTGGGTTTCCAGCCGCCCCGCTTCCCCGCGCTGCAACTGCGCATCGGCACACCGAACTGAGCGCACGACGACTGTCGGGACCGTTCCCGATCGTCACACGGGCGTGGGGAAGACTGTGGCCCCATGGAGTTCTTCTGCTTCCACCGGGATCGACCGGGCGGTCTGGCGCTGCGTGAGGAGCTGCGCGAGGAGCACTGGTCCTACATGGACCGGTTCGCGACGGGCATGATCGCGCGCGGCCCGGTCATGGCCGCCGACGGTGAGACCCCCACCGGCAGCGTGCACATCCTGGACCTGCCGGACACGGCGGCCGCCCGGGCGTTCGCGTTCGAGGAGCCGACCTACCAGGCGGGCGCGCACGGCGGGGTTCTGGTGCGCCGGTGGCGCAACGCGCTGGGCCGCACCATGTGGGACTTCCCCGGCGGCCGCACCGGCGGCAACCGGTACCTGGTGCTCGGCTACGGCAGCGGGCCGGCCGTCGACACGACACCGCCCGACAACGACGAACTGATCGCGTACGGCCCGCTGCTGTCCGACGACGGCGCCCACTGGCTGGGCACGGCAGCCTTGCTCCGCGCACCGGACGCGGACGCGGCCCGCGCCGTGCTCACGGCGGACCGGTACACCGGAATCGAGGTGCACGACTGGCGCTTCGGTGGCCGACCGACCTGACACCAGGTGGCTCCGGTCGGCCATAATCGGCAACCGTGCGGAGGCTGTCGCGCCGATCGACCTGGCTCGCGGCGGCGGTCGGAACGATCGCCGTGGTCGCCGTCGTGTCGTTCGTGGTGGTGGGGATGTCGACACCGGGCCCGTGGCAGGACGACCCGGCGGCCGGGACGCGCGACGTCCGGCTGCAGTGCCGCGGCAACCACGACGACCCGTATCTGGTCCGCGTCACGATCACCAACCACTCCGGCCACACGCTGGACTACAGCATCGACGGCGCGGACGACGAACGGACCACGTCGGACTACCCGACCGGCCACACGTACCCGTTCCGCACCGAACTGGACGGCGTCGCGGACGGCGCCGCCCGCACGGTGGATGTCGCCGGCCCGCACCCGACCGGCTACGTCGTCGGCAGCCGGTGCCGCCTGCTCCACACCCGAACCCGGCACTGAGACAGCCGCAGGTCCCGCACGTGGTGTCTGGGTATCGTCGTCGACGATGACCCGCTCACGACGCGCGCTGGCCGACGTCGCCGCCGCGCTGTTCGACTTCACGCTGCGGCCCGCACAGGTGCGGGCCGTCGATGCCGTCGTCGGTGGGCGGGACACGTTGGCCGTGTTGCCGACCGGGAGTGGCAAGAGTGCCATCTACCAGGTCGCCGGGCTCTCGGTCGGTGGGCTGACGGTGGTCATCTCGCCGTTGATCGCGCTGCAGCGGGATCAGATCCGGGCGCTCGCCGGGCGGGCGTTCGGCGATGGGTCCGTTGCCGCCGCACCGCTCAACTCGACCCAGCACGTCCACGAGCGCCGGGCCACGCTCGCCCGTCTCGCAGCGGGTGACCTCGACTTCCTCTTCGTCGGGCCCGAGCAGCTCACGAACGCCGAGACGCTGGCGGCCGTGCGGGGCGGTGCTCGGCGCGTCGGGTTGTTCGTCGTGGACGAGGCACATCTGGTCAGTGAGTGGGGCCAGGAGTTCCGGCCGGAGTACCTGCGGCTGGTCGACATCATCGCCGACCTCGGCAAGCCGACCGTGCTCGCGTTGACCGCGACCGCGTCACCGCCCGTGCAGGCCGACATCACCCGGCGGCTGGGCATGCGGTCGCCCGAGGTGGTCGTCGCCGACTTCGACCGGCCGAACATCGCGCTGGCCATGCGGCCCACCCGGGCCGGCCGCCCCGAGGCCGTCGCCGTGGACGACCGGTGCGTCGAGGTGCTCATCGAGCACGACACGCCCGCCCTGGTGTACGCGCTCACGCACGCCCGGTGCGAGTCGCTGGCCGACCGGTTGCGCA
>DASZXM010000625.1:0-1788 GCA_035546415.1 Pseudonocardiaceae bacterium | reverse complement strand
GTGATCAGCGCGGTGCTCGACCTGGAGCAGGCGCTGTCCACCCAGTTGGGCGACCCGGCGCTGACCGGCCCGGCGACTGCCATGACCGACCTGGAGGTCGCCACCGAACAGGTGCGGCAGCAGCAGGCGATCGTCGCCGTGGCCATCGCCCGCGGTGAGCTGCTGGACACCGAACTGGGCACGATGACCTCCTCCGACGTGCGGCTGGCCGACCGCATCGAGGACTTCCAGGTCGTCGCGACGCCCGCCGAGCTGGCCGACTACCAGCAGTCCGCGGTGACCTCGGCGATCAACGGCCGCGAGCAGCTGGCACAGGCGGTGCTGTCCAACGGCCAGACCCTGATGGAGGTCGGCACGGCCGGCCACAACGGCACGTCGCTGGGCGTCTCGGCGCGCAGCTGGACCAGCGCGTCCGACGCGGCCGCCACCCAGGTGACGTCGGTGACGAACAAGCTCGCCGGTGAGCTGCGCACCACGGCCGCCACACTGCAGGACCAGGCCAGCAACGCGGCGGGTGTCGAGGCAGTGGTGCTGTTCGCCATCCTGCTGCTGGCCGTCGGCGTCGGCGTCATCGTCGGCCGGCACCTGCTGCGGTCGGTGGCGATCCTGCGCCGCACCGCCCTTGAGGTCGCCGAGCACCGGCTGCCCGACGTGGTGGCCAGCATCGACCAGGGCAACCTCACCGACCTGGACATCGCACCGGTGCCGGTGCACACGCACGAGGAACTGGGCCAGCTGGCCAGGGCGTTCGACGCGGTGCACGGCCAGGCGGTGCGGTCCGCGGTCGGCCAGGCCACGCTGCGGGCGAACCTGCGCAACATCTTCGTCAACCTGTCCCGGCGCAGCCAGAGCCTGGTGGAGCGGCAGCTGCGGCTGATGGAGAAGCTGGAGCGCAACGAGGAGGACCCGCAGCAGCTGGCCAACCTGTTCCGCCTGGACCACCTGGCCACCCGGATGCGCCGCAACAACGAGAACCTGATGGTGCTCTCCGGCGACGACCCGGCACGCCGTTCCGGTCACCCGCTGCCGCTGGCCGACGTGCTGCGTGCCGCGGTGTCCGAGATCGAGCAGTACCAGCGGGTGGTGGTGCGGTCCACGCCGTCGGTGGACGTGCTCGGCTACGCGTCCGGCGACCTCGTCCGACTCGTCGCCGAGCTGCTGGACAACGCGACGTCGTTCTCCCCGCCCAAGACGCAGGTGCGGATCGGCGGCCAGGGCTTCGCCGACGGCTCGGTGCGCATCGAGATCCGGGACGAGGGCATCGGCATGGCCGGCCCGGAACTGGCCGAGGCCAACGGCAAGCTGACGGCCTCGGACACGGTGGACGTCCCGGTGTCCCGGCAGATGGGTCTCTACGTGGTCGGCCGCCTCGCCAGGCGGCACGGCATCCGGGTGACGCTGGAGGTGCCGGCCGACGGCGGCCTGCTGGCGGTCGTGCACGTGCCCGGTGAACTGGTGAAACCGGGCAGCGCGCCGGTACGCACGGACGTCGTCGTCGCCAACGGACACCCGGTGAACGGACACCCGGTGAACGGGCAGACCGGGAACGGACACGCCGTGAAGGGGCACGCGATGAACGGGTCGGTGAACGGGCACAACGGTGCGACGCGTTCCGACTCGACCGGCGACCTGCCGGAGTTCGCGTCGTTCACCGGGACGAACATCGGCGACCAGGTCACCACGGTCGCCAACCTCGACCCGTCCGGCTTCACCTGGTTCGACCAGAAGGCCAGGCACGCCGCTGCGCCGACAGCACCGCCCGCACCATCCACCCCGCCGCCCGCCGCA
>DASZXM010000624.1:0-13817 GCA_035546415.1 Pseudonocardiaceae bacterium | reverse complement strand
AACTGTGGTACCCCCGTGTTCCGAGATCAAACCACGGTGACTACGAAGAAGTAACACTGCCTGGTTCACCGGCCCGGCGGCCGGGAATCTGGAAGACATGAACAAGTGGACCAGGCGCCTGGTGGCGGCCGGTATCGGGTTGGCCGTCCTGATCGTCGTCGCCCTCGTGGGTTCGGCCGTGCACCTGTTTCCGCAGCTGCGCAACCCGTTCGCCGAGACGACGACCGAGCGTTCCGGGCCGGTGCTGCTCACGTCCATCCAGCAGTTGTCCCGGTACGAGGCGGCCAGCGGCACCTTCCAGGTCGTCGTCGACATCTCCTCCGGCGGGTCCTTCCTGCCCAGCTTCCTGGAGGGCAGCGACACGATGTTCATCGGCGTCGGCACCGACAACGCGTACGTCGACTTCGCGCACCTCAAGGGCAACGACGTACAGGTGTCCGGCGACCGCCTGACGGCCACGATCACGTTGCCGCACGCGAAGTTGGAGACGGCGAACCTGGACGTCAAGCAGTCCTACGTCTACGCCGAGCAGCAGGGCCTGTTCACCCGGGTCAACCAGTTCCTGTCCGGCAACCCGAACTCGCAGCAGGCGCTCTACGAGCTGGCGCAGAAGCAGATCCAGGGTGCGGCGGCGAAGAGCCAGCTCGTCACCGACGCCGAACGCAACACCCGGACGATGCTGACCAGCCTGTTGCAGTCGCTGGGCTTCAAGTCCGTCACGGTGAACTTCACCGGCAGCCCGACCTGACGGCTACCCTGCCGCCATGGCGGATTTCAGCGCGGGCACGCCGGTCGATGGCGACCTGGACGTCCGCTGGGCCCACGGGGTCCGGCGCGGTGGCACGGAGCCGCCGATCCAGGTGCACGCCTACGACGAGCACACGCTGATCCTGCGGCAGAGCAAGACGACCAGCTTCGAGGCGCCGTTTTTGTACCTGCTGTTCGGCAACGACCGGGCGCTGCTGCTGGACACCGGCGCGACGCCCGACCCCGAGCTGTTCCCGCTGCGGGCCACCGTCGACCGACTGGTCGACCAGTGGCTGGCGGCGCACCCTCGGGCGGACTACGCCCTGGTCGTGGCGCACACCCACGGCCACTCCGACCACATCGCCGGTGACGGCCAGTTCGCCGACCGGCCGCACACCACGGTCGTGCCGGTCGACGTCGACGGCGTGCGCGGCTTCTTCGGCTTCACCGACTGGCCGGCGGAGGTCGTGCGGTTCGACCTCGGTGGCCGGGTGCTGGACGTGACCGGCATCCCCGGCCACCACGCGTCGTCGATCGCGATCCACGACCCCTGGTCGGGGTTCCTGCTCACCGGGGACACCGTGCTGCGGGGCCGGCTCTACGCGTTCGACTTCCCGGCGTTCGCCGACAGTGTCGATCGGCTGGTCGGCTTCGCGGCCGCGCGGAAGGTGACCTGGGTGATGGGCTCGCACATCGAGATGACGAGCCGGCCCGGCCATGACTACCCGCTCGGTGCCCGATACCAGCCGGACGAGCCACCGCCGCAGCTGCCGGCCGAGCAGCTGACGGCGGTCCGCGACGCGGCCCGGTCGGTGGCGGGCAAGCCGGGAGTGCACCGCTTCGACGACTTCGTCGTCTACCACCTGCCGCACCGGCCGGCCGTGCTGCGGTTGACGGCGAGGGGACTGGTGCACAAGATCGTCAGGTGACGGCCGTGCCGCCACCGGCCAGCAGGGATGCGATCACCTCGGCGTACTTGGCGGCGACGAGTGTGCGTTTGATCTTGCCGCTGTGGGTCAGTTCCTCGGCGTGGCCCAGTTCCCATCGGCCGGGTAGCACGGCGAACCGTGCGATGCGGTCGCGTTCGGCGAGGTGCCGGTTGGCCTCGGCGACGACCGGGAGCAGGTCGTCCGCTGTCGCGTCGGCCGCGACGAGCAGGGCGCACAGGTCGTCCTCGCCGACCACGCACGCGTTGTCCACCAGCGGGTTCGCCCGCAGCTGGCTCTCCACCCGGGTCGCGGCGACGACATGCCCGTCGGACAGCCGGAACACCTCCTGGCGGCGCCCGTGCACGTGGACGAAGCCGTCGTCGTCGATCCAGCCCAGGTCACCGGTGTGCAGCCAGCCGTCCGCGTCGACGGTGCTGGCCTGCTCGGTCACCCGACCGGCATAGCCGGCCATCCGGCTGCCCGACCGCACCAGCAGTTCACCGTCGTCCGCCGCGCGCACGCCGACACCGGGCAGCGGCCGCCCGACCGTGCCGGGGCGGATGGCGCCCGGCCGGCCGCAGGTCGCCGCGGAGACCAGTTCGCTCTGTCCCCAGCCTTCGGCCAGCGGCACGCCGATGCCGTTGAAGTACTCCTGCACGCGCACCGCGAGCGCGCCGCCGCCGCTGAACGCGAACCGGCACGCGTCCAGGCCGAGCAGCGCGGGCACGGCGTCCTGGTCCGGCAGCCCGGCCACGGTCGCGTACATCGCCTCCCACACCCGCAGCACGCCGCCGAAGAACTCCGGCCGGGCCTCCCGCAGGTATTCCGCCAGCCGCGCCGGGTCCGGGCACAGGTGGACCGTGCCGGCCCGCACCAGCGGGTACCACGTCGTGACGAACCGCTCCGTCGCGTGCGCGCGGTTGAGGTAGGACAGGAACCGGGTGCCCGGCGGCATCGGCTGGAAGCGCCCGAAGGACTCCGCGTGCCACAGCACGTTGTGGTGCGTGTGCCGCACGCCCTTCAACGCACCCGTCGTGCCGCTCGTGTAGTTGACCGACACCAGGTCGTCCGGCCGCACGGCGCGCCGGCACGCGTCGAACCGGCCGTCGTCGCGGGCGACAGCGGCCCGGCCGGCCGCCAGGGGGCCCGCCCAGTCGTCGATCGTGATCGCGCGGGAGACGCGGGGCAGCCGGTCGAGTTCGGCGCGGCCGTCGACGATCACGACGTCGATTCCCAGCGACCGCACGACGGCGGCCAATTGCTCGTCGGTGAACGTCTCGAACAGGCACACCGGCACCGCTCCGGCGTGCGGCAGCGCGAGATCCGCGACGGCGAGCTCGGGCCGGTTGGACAGCAACAGGCCCACCAGGTCGCCCGGCCGGACGCCGAACTCCCGCAGGCCCAGCGTTGCCGCCGCCACCTCGGTCCGCAGTTCCCGCCAGGTCAGCGACTGCCACGCATCGCCGGCACGCCACGTGTAGGCGGGGACGTCGCCGTGCCGGCGCACCGTGTCGTCGAACGCGTCGAGCAGTGTCCGGCCGTGCACGGCCGCTTCGATGTCCGCCTCAACCGTCATCGCCGACCACCTGGGTGAAGGACTGCCACGGCAGCCGCAGCGACCGGGCACGCGCCTGCGGCGCCCGGGACAGCCGGAACACGAACAGCGGATGCCGGTCGTCCGGCAGGCCGAAACCGGCGCGCAGGCCGGCACCGACCCGGGCCGTCGTGTCCCGTTCGCGTGGCGTGAAACCCGCGCCGGCAAAGCGTTCCAGCCGGATCAGCTGCAAGGTGCTCACGGTCCACGGGTGTACGGCGATGTCGTCCCGGGTCGCCGTCAGCCACAGCCGTTGCAGCGCCATGCCGGCCGTGACCATCGTGTCCCGGGTCAGCTCCGCCGACGTCGACAGGCAACAGATGTGCGAGCAGCCCGCGACCAGCGCCCTGGCCGTGTCGCCGAGCCGGGCCCGCGGCAGCAGCACCCGTAGCCACGGCGCGTGGCGCAGTACCGACAGCAGCTTTTCCGTGCTGGGCGGCAGTTCCAGGGTGCGGATGTCCATGCCGTCGCGGGTGGCCGTCGTCTCATCGGCCGACCAGCGCATCTCGGCCAGCATGTCGGCGAACATGGCCTTGTTGCGCATCCGCAGGGCGTCGGCGACGGCGAGCGCGTCGGCGACGGTGGCCTTGCCGGCCGGGTCGGCCACGGCCGTCACCGCGAGGTGGTCGTCCTGCACGACGCCGGTGAGCCGGGCGATCGCGGCATCCTCGATCACCGTGCCGTCGGACGGGCGGCGGTTCGTGACACGCCTGGGTATGCAGTCGTCCAGCTCGTCGGGCCGTGCCGGGCCGCGGCCGGCGAACTCGACGTGCACGACGCCGTCCCGGATCGTCATCGCGTAGCCCAGCCCGATCGACCTGGCGGTCACGGCGATGTTCTCGGCGAACGCGCCGATCGCGATCAGCGCCGCGTAGCCGCCGACGTCCAGGAACCCACCGTGCACGCCGCTGGGCTCGATCCGCATCCGGTCGCCGGTCACGGTGACGCGCCACGGCTGGGCGTTGCCGCCGGACGGGGCCATCGCGCCCGCCGCGCACAGGATGGCGATGTCGTCGCGGGTCAGTTCGGTCACCGGGCCACCTGCCAGTCGTGCCGATGCAGTGCGGTCCGGCTGCGGTCGGCCAGCGTCCGCAGTTCGACGCCGATCGGAAAGATCAGCTCGCGTTCCGGGCCGAGCGCGGCGGGCGCGGCGAGCACCGATCCGCCCAGCGCGGCGGCGCCGGCCACCGTCGACTCCCGGTCGCACGCGACGACGTAGTCCAGCGACGATCCGGCCAGCCACCACCGGGCGGCCGCGTTGATCAGCACGGTGGCCAACCCGATGCCGCGGAAGTCCGGTACCACCAGCTGCCGGCTCAGGTAGACGAACTCGGTGACCGGGATCGCCGAGGCCAGGTCGGGGAAGACGGTGACGACCTCGCCGTCGTGCACACTGTTGCCGGCCGATCGTATCCCGGCGACCGGGACACCGTCGGCGGTGCACAGGAAGTGCGTCGCGCCGTCGTCGTACTCGTCCCACGTCGGTACGCCCAGTCCGTCGAGCACGGACTGGTAGTGCGTCTTCCGCAGGTCCACGATCACATCGCGGGCAGCGGTGCCCGGCACCGCCTGGGCGACCACCCGCAACCCCCGTCGGACGAACACGGCCGTCTCATCCCCCATCGGGGCCAGGATATCGACGGCCGGTCCGCCCGTGGGCCGATTCCCGGTTTTACCGCGGCGTCATCACGGCTTGCGGCCCACGCCCGCGTACACGCCGGACCGCTCCGGCTCCGCGCCGACGTCGGCCACCGACTCGGGCCGCCACTCCGGCGTGAACACCAGCCCGGGCTCGATCAGCTCGAAGCCGTCGAAGAACCGCTCGACGGCCGCCCTCGACCGCAGTGTCACCGGGTTCGCGGTCCTCCGGTAGCTGTCACCGAACGCCTGCAGGTCGGGGCGGTTGTCCGTGGTGCCGTGGCTGATCGCCAGGTAGCTGCCCCGGGGCAGCGCGTCCCGGTAGGCCGCGACGATGCCCAGCGGGTCACGGTCGTCGTCGATGAAGTGCAGGATCGTGCACATGATCACCGCGATCGGACGGTCGAAGTCCAGCAGCCGCTGGGTCTCCGGGTCGTTGAGGACCTTCTCCGGCTCCCGGATGTCGGCGGCGACGATCGTCGCGTTCGGGTTGTCCTCCAGGATCAGCTGGCTGTGCGCGATCGCGACGGTCTCGTTGTCCACGTAGACCACGCGCGCGTCCGGGTTGATCTCCTGCGCGATCTCGTGCACGTTGCCGACCGTCGGGATACCGGAGCCGAGATCGAGGAACTGGTCGACGCCCTCGGCGGACAGTTCGCGGACCACCCGCTGGAGGTAGCGGCGGTTCATCCGGGCGACGACGTCCACGTCCGGCAGGAGCTCCTTGGCCTGCCGCGCGAACTCGCGGTCCACCGCGAAGTTGTGCGCACCGCCGAGGTACACGTCGTACACGCGGGCCGCGTTCGGCCTGTTCAGGTCCACGCCCGGGGGTGCCCAGGCGGCCGGTGCTGACGACGTCTCGGACGGGTCGGGTGGCATCTGCGGTGTCCTTCTTCCGGCGGCGAGCGTTGCTGCTGTGCCATCCTGGCATGTTCAGGTCAGCAGTGCCCGTCCGTACCAGTCGTTCGCGTCCCGAACGCCGGGCAGTGCCAGGAAGTAGCCGCCGCCGAAGGGCTGGATGTAGTCCACCAGCGGCTCGTCGATCAGCCGGGTCTGGGTCGCCTCGAACTGACGCGCGATGTCCTGCTGGAAGCAGGCGAAGATCAGCCCGACCTCCAGGTCGCCGTTCTCGTCGACGCCGTTGCTGTAGTTGTACGACCGGCGCAGGATGCGGCTGTCGTCGGTGGCCCTGGTGCGCGGGTTGGCCAGCCGGATGTGCGAGTCCAGCGGGATGACCAGGCCCTTCGGGTCCCGCGCGTAGTCGGGGGTGTCGAACTCGCCGGTGCCGTCCAGTGGGGCGCCCGAGTCGCGGCGCCTGCCGAACATGTTCTGCTGCTCGTTGATGGACACCCTGTCCCAGAACTCGACGAGCATCCGGATCAGTCGCACCACGTGGTACGACCCGCCGACCGTCCACGCCGGGCCGCTACCCGGCTCCACCCACACCAGCCGGTCGAAGTCGACGGCGGCCGGCTGGGCGATGCCGTCCTTGAAGCCCATCAGGTTCCTCGGTGTGCCCGACGGCCGGGGCGGCGATACGAACCCGTCCATCCGGTACTTGATCTGCATGCCGCCGCGGGTGTGCTTGGCGATGTCACGCAGCGCGTGGTGCACGGTGTCCGGCGAGTTGGCGCAGATCTGCAGGAACAGGTCGCCGTGGCACTTCGCCGGGTCCAGCGAGTCGTTCGGGAAGCCGCGCATCGGCGTCAAGCCGGCGGGTTTGCGCGCCGCCAGCCCGTAGCGGTCGTCGAACAGGCTCGACCCCACCGACAGCGTCACCGACAGCCCGTCGGACGGCACGACCGGGCCGAGCACGTCGCTGTCCGACGGTGGTGCGCCCACACCCAAGTCCGGCGGTGTGCCGCCCGCGGTGAGGAACCGCGCCCGGTCGGTGATCGTCCGGAACAGCGCCACCAGGTCGGCCCGGGACCCGGCGGTGGCGTCCAGCGACACGTGGGTCGCGTACCGCTGCTGTGGCGTCGGCCCGGTGATGCCGGCCTGGTGTACGCCGTGGAACGGCACCAGGGCGGGTGCGACCGGCGTGGCGTCGTCGGCGGCGGCCGCGTCGGCGCGGGCCCCGCCGTACAGCGCGCCCGCTGTCAGGGCGGTGCCCGCCACGCCGGCGACGGCGCCCTTGAGCAGGTTGCGGCGGTTGACGTCCATCGGTGAACCTCCTCAGTGCGCCGGGACTTCCAGCAGGTCGGGGATGTCGGACAGGTTTTCCAGCACGGCGCCGATCGCGGCGTTCACGTCCTGCTGCCGCTGCGCGGGTGTCCGCGCGGGACTGTGCCAGTCCGTCGCGGCGAGCGCCTGCTGCAGTGTGGTCAGCTGCCTGTCGATCAACGGCAGCAGCTTCGGCGCGCGGGCGTCGACCAACGGTGCCAGTTCGGCGAGCACCACGTGCGTCCCCTGGACGTCCGCGTTCGTCTCGGCGTACGCGGCGCCCGAGCCCTCGTCGGTCAGGCCGTTGAGGTGGTCGCGGGAGGCGTCCTCAAGGATCTCGTGTGCGCGGACCGGCAGGTCGGTCGGGTCGACCGTGATCTGCGGCAGTTTCCGTTGCAGCGCTTGGATGTCCGCTGTCAGCCGGGTGGTCACGCCGACCAGTTCGGCGGCCGGCTGGCCGTGCCACAGCCCGTACTCCAGGCGGTGCAGGCCGGTGAAGTGCGGGTCGGCCACGCCGTCCGGGAACGCCTGGGGCAGGCCGTCGATGGCGTCGCCGAGATCGCCGAAGCTGTCGTAGGCGGCGCCCACCTGCTCCCACGTGAGCTGTGCGGCGAGCCAGTCGTGCCGGGCGCGTGACAAATCGTTCGCCGTCAGGTCGGTGCGGATCGCGGCGACCTGGCCGAGCAGGGTCGCCAGTTTCGGTCGCACGTAGGCGTCGTACGCGGTGGCCGCCGGCCGCAGGTCGGCGACCGACACCGGTCGCACGGCGGGCGCGACGGCACCGCCGGACGTGCCGGTCACCTGGACGGTCTGGGATGTCGTCGTGGGACGGCCGTCGGCCAGGCAGCGCCAGAAGTAGGCACCCGGGGTGAGCGTGACCGACATGGTCTGGCTGGTGGCCGGGCCGAGCGTCTCGATCTCTGCCGCGATGCCCTGGGAGGCCGCCTGGATCAGGTTGACCTCGACGGTGTGCCCGGACTTGTTGGCCACGGTGAACGTGCTGTCGCCCGCGGTCGCGTGCGACCAGTCGGACGCGCAGTCGGTCGCCGTGATCCGGATGGTCTGGTCGGCGGCTGTCGCACGGCCCGGCGCGGCGATGATCAGCGCGGCCGCCGCGACCGGTGGTACGACGAGCGCGGCGGCGATGGCGACGGCGATCCGGCGGCGCGAGTGGCGCACCGGCTCGTGCTGTTTCGGTTCCGGCGCCGGCAGCGGCGACCGTCCACTGCGGAGGAACACGGTCAGGACGGTGGCCAGATAGGCGACGTAGGCGATCACCTGGAGCCACGTCATGGTGGGGGACAGTTCGGTGACGCCGGTGACGATCGACGCCCACCACGACGACGCGTCGATGTGCCGCGACAGGTCGAACGCGACCCACGTGTGACCGGGCAGCAGGCCGGCGTCCTGCAGATCACCCAGGCCGTAGGCGAACACGCCCGCCGCGATCACGATCAGCAGGACGGCGGTGCGGTTGAAGAACAGGCCGAGCTGAATGCGCACGGCGCTGCGGTAGAGCAGCACGCAGAGGACGACGGCGATCGCGATGCCGATCGCGGCACCGACCAGCGGGGCCACGGTCTGCCCGGACGCCTGCGCCGCCGTCCACAGGAACAGGGCCGTCTCGACGCCTTCCCGGCCGACGGCGAGGAACGCGGTGAGCGCCAACGCGGCCGTGCTGATCGTCAGCGCCTCGGCGACCTTCGCCTTCAGCTCACCGGACAGCGACCGGGCGGTGCGGCGCATCCAGAAGATCATGCCCGTGACCAGGACGACGGCGATCACGCTGAGCGAGCCGCCGAGTGCTTCCTGGCCGGTGGTCGGCAGGATCGACCGGTAGAACGTGAGGACGGCGCCGAAGCTGAGCGCGAGCACGACGGCCGCCGCGACGCCGAGCCAGACGGGTGCGGTACTCGCGCTACCCGTCCTGCGGACAGCGGCGAGCAGGATGCTCACCACCAGTCCGGCTTCCAGCCCTTCCCGCAGCCCGATCAACAGGTTCGGCAGCGCGTCAGCCCACACGGCAGCTCCCGGTCGACGAAGTCAGGTAAGGCTAAATTAACTGGTCAGGGGTGTGTGCGGACAAGGGGGCCGGGTGATCGTCACACTTCACGGCCGTGTTACCCCGCGTCGGTAGGGTTGCGCGACCCGACGTGCTGGGGGCCACCAGAACCGGGCCCGGCGCATGTACTGGGGCGTGCAGCTGGTCCTGCTGCTGGCGACGGCCGCGACGACGGTCAGCGCCGCGCTGAAGGAACCCCCGTCGCTGGGCGCGCTGTCGGTGGTGGCGGCCGGCGTCGGAACGCTCGTCGGCAGTGAGACGAAGGGCTGGGCGTCCCGCCGCCGCCAGACCGAGGGCGGCAAGAAGTAGGTCAGCGCAGCGCCGCTGCCAGCGCCACGGCCAGCTCGTCCATCCGCTCGACCGGCACCGGGTCGGCGGCGCCCAGCAGGGCGAACACGTTGGGGCCACGGTGTTCCGGCCGCTGATCGGGCATGCGCGGGACGATGTGGAAGTGCACGTGCGCGAAGCCGTCCGCCTCCGCGAACTGGGCCACGTACGTCTTCGCGCATCCCGTCACCGCGTGCAGCGCGCGCGACACCCGGACCTGCCATGTGCCCAGGCTCGCCGCCTCGGCGTCGGACAGTTCGGCGATCGCGGTGACATGGCGCCGGGGGACCAGCACCAGCCAGCCGGGCAGGCCCACGGCGATCGCGTGGGCCACCCGCCAGTGGTCGTCGAACGCGACGCGTTCCCGCGGCGGCAGTGAATCGATGTCGTCGTGCTCGCAGGTGTAACAGGCCACGATCAGCAGATTCTAGGCAGCGGGTCACCGTGCGCCCGCGTCCGGACCGACGTCGCGCTCACCTCACCCTCCCGACGACGGCGTCCGCGCCAGCACGTCCGACCGCAGCCGCTCCGGATCCACGTCCAGTGCCGTGAGCACCCGCATCCCCACGCTCTCCGCGTCGTCCAGCAGACCCAGCAGCAAGTGTTCCGTGTCAATGGCTTCCTGGCGCAACGTCAACGCCTCGCGCAGTGTCAGGTGGAACATCTTCTTGGCTCGCGGCGTGTAGCGCGGCCGCGGGTACCGGAATCTGCCGGGGCCGAACGTGTCGTCCATCCGCTGTTGGATCTGCGTCACGTCGATGCCGATCGAAGCCAGCGCCTCGATCGGCCCCCGGCCGCCGGTGCGGGTCGTGCCGGACAGTTCGACGGTCTTGTCGCGGGCCGTTGCCAGCGTCACCCCGTGCTCGCCCAACACCTGCCCGGCGAGACCGTCCGCGCCGAGGAGGCCGAGCAGCAGGTGCTCCGTGCCGATGTCGTCGTAGCCGAGGGTCACGGTCTCGCGCTGTGACAGCACGACGACCTGCTTCGCGTTCTCGGTGAACCGCTCGAACATGTCAGGCCTCCCAGCCCATCGCCTTGCGCCGCCCGGCGTGCTTCTCGTGCACCGACTGCCGGCTGACCTGCAACGCCGTCGCGATGTCCTGCCACGACCAGCCGTGGTCCCGGGCGTTGTCGACGTGCACCCGCTCCAGTTCCTCCAACAGCCGCCGCAGCGCGACGACCGCCGGCAGCCCGACCGCCGGGTCCTTGTTGCTCACCTGGCCGGCCAGCTCGGCCGGCACCGCATCGCTCGCCATGCTGTCAAGGTAACCTGACACATCTGAGCCGTCAAGGAAACCTGACAGTGGAGTGCGCGGCCTCAGATCCACCCGCGCTTGGCCGCCGCCACGCCGGTCTGGAAGCGGGTCGCGGTACCCAGACGCGCCATGATCGTCGCGATCCGCCGGGTCGCCGTCCGGGAGCTCACACCCAACTGGCGTGCCACCGCGTGGTCCTTCAGACCTGCCTGCAACATCCGCAGCACCAACAGGTCGTCCTCGCTCGGCCGGTCGGGCGTCACCGGGGTGGCCGCCGTGATCGGCACCGCGCGTTCCCAGTACGCCTCGAACAGCTCCAGCAACGCGTCCAGCAGACCCGAGGGGTGCACGACCGCGAGGCTGTCGTAGATCCCGCCGATCAGCGGCACCAGCGCCACCCGTCGGTCCATGATCCGCAGCTTGAACGGCAGGCTCGGCAGCATCCGCGACTGCTCGCCGAGTTCGGCCAGCTTCACCACCGTGTCGAACCGGCCCGGCCGTTCCATCGACTCCGGGCAGTACACCGCCCGGATGTCCACGCCCCGGCCGATCATCTCCGTCGTCACGGCCATCTCGGTCTCGTTGGTGTCCGGCTGCCCGTTGGCCCACTCCAGGTACGGCGGCTTGTCCAGCACCCACATGTGTGTCGAGATCGACATCGTCAGCTCCTCGACCCGCCGGTTCACCACGTCCCGGCCGGACAGCACCTCCACGAGACTGCTCGGGTCGGTGCGCAACCGGCCGGCACGGTACTCGTCGGTCAGCTCCTCGACCGCGCCCCGCACCGCCGCGAACGCGGCCTCCGCCTCGACACGCCGCTGGTTGAGCAGCGTCATCAACGCCGTCTGCGGGCCGGCCGGCTGGTAGAGACCGTGCGCCACGCGGTGGACCAGACCCAGCGACTCCAACCGGACCACGGCGTGCCGGACCCGGCTGGCCGGGGCGTCCACGGCCGCCGCGATCTCCTGCACCGACCGGCCCGGCTCGGCCAGGAACACCCGGTACACGCGTTCGTCGAACTCGCTGATGCCCAATGCGGCCAGCACGGCTCACTCCTGCAACGACGGTGGCGTAATCCGCCAGGTGGCGAGAACTCGCCACGACTATGGACTGGACAACGACTCGCCACAAGACGTTCACTTCTGTTCAGCCAAGCCGAAACGCGCCGCACGTCCCCGAGTCCGATCCCGCCGACGTGATCGGCAGCCGGCCGATCCGCCCGTGAAACGGCGGCTTGCCACTCGGGGGTGTGGCGCTGCCGACAGCAGGGAGTGATCTGTGCCCCAGCTTCACAGAGTGGTGGCCGGCGCCGTCGCACTGGCCGTCGCGGGCGCGTTGGCCGCGGCGCCGACGGCCGGCGCCGCGCCGACGCCCGGCGCAGCGGCGCCCAGTCAGGTCACCAGTTACGCCGACGACACCGGCGCGTGCGCCGTGACGCTGCCCGGCGGCACGCACGCGATCGTCACCGATCACGACGGCCGCCAGACCGCGCAGCTGACCGACGCCGATGCCGCCCACGGCGGCATGATCAGCGTGGACGACGGCGGCCACGACGTGCTGCTCCCCGCCGCGCAACTGTCCGCCGTGGCCAAGGGAACCGTCGACGTCGCCGCGTACGACACGGCGCTGCTGGCCCAGCGCCAGTGCGGCTGGACCGCCCCTCGGACGCCGAACCACGCGCCCGCCGGCTACCAGTTGGGCAGGCTCACCATCCACACGCTCGGCCTGGACGGCCAACCGATGGCCGGCTTCGTGATGCTGACCAACGTGGACAACGAGAACCTGGCCCGCCCGATCGTCGACAACACCGCCGGCATCACCAAGATCGCCGTGCCGGACGGTCACTACGCCGCCATGCTCGTGTACCAGACGAGCGCGACCGCCTACCGGTTCGTGGTGGACCCGGACTTCACCGTCACCGACGGCACCGACATCACCCTGGACGCCCGCACCGCGACCGTCACGGCCAACCCGCCGACGACCCCGAAGGCCGCGACGCTGCAGTCCGCCAGCTTCGGCGTGTCCCGCGGTGACGGCGTCAACGTGGCCGACTGGTTCGACTACTTCGACCTCGACCCGACACCGGTGACGTTCAGCATCAACCCGCTGCCGGCCGTGCGCCACGGCGTCCAGGTGATCAACCCGGACTACGAGTTCGCGTCGCCGGACGGCGACTACGCCTACCACATCACCGAACCCGTCGACCACGTCACCACCGCCGGTTTCCCGACGTCGGTGGACCCGGCGCGCCTGGCCACCGTGACCCGGCACTACAACGCCGCCGGCGCGGGCGGCCCGGTGCTGAGCGCGAACATCGGTGAGCCGCGCGCCGAGGCCGCGGCCGGCCTGTTCGGGCTGCGCGGCATCAGCCTGGTCGACCTGGGCACCACGCGCACGGAGTACTTCTCCGCGTCGCCGGACATCGTCTGGCTGTCCATCGAGGACAGTGACGCCGTCAGCGACGAGGAGATCTACACGTCACCGACGGTCTACCTGCCCGGCCAGCACACGACGCAGACGTTCCACCGCGGCGCCGACCACCCCGGCGTCGCACTGGACACGGTCGGTGCGCACACGACGTGCGGCGCGTGCTCGTCCGGCTCGGACCTGCAGTTCGACCTGTACCCGTTCAACGACAACAACCCCGGTGACTACGCCGTCCTCGGCGGCGCCGGGACCGCGTCGTTCTCGTTGAGCCGCAACGGTTCGCTGATCGCGTCCGACGACGTGCAGCCGCAGTTCGTGGGCGTTCCGGTGCCGCACGGCACCGCGAAGTACCAGCTGACGTCGACGGTCGACCGGTGTGACCCGTTGCCGCTGGCCACGTCGACCAGCACGACGTGGACGTTCACCGCGAACCCCGGCCACGGCGGCCGGATCCCGGCGAACTGGACGTGCCCGGACGGCGGCACGGACTGCTCGACGCTGCCGTTGCTGTTCGCCTACTACACGGTCGACACCACCGCGAACGACGTGCTCGCGGCCGGCGCGCACACGCTGGACCTGGACGTCCAGCACCAGCAGCACGCGCAGGCCGCGCCGCTGACCGGGGCGAGCGTGTCGGTGTCCTACGACGACGGCGCGACGTGGACGCCGGCGTC
>DASZXM010000623.1:0-7058 GCA_035546415.1 Pseudonocardiaceae bacterium | reverse complement strand
CAGCTGGGGGCGGTGTGACTGCGGCAGCGAACGGCAATGCGACGGCGACCGATCCGGAATGCGCCGTGCTGAACAGGACCAGGTGGACCGTGACGTTCCGCATCGCGGGTGTCATGACGGTCGTCCTGGTGCTGGTCGGCGCGCTCATCTACTTCGTGATGCTCGCCGCGCAGCGCGCCGACGTGAACCGTGACCTGAACTGGACGGCCAGCCGCAGCACCGTGGACAGCCCGCCGGGCTGCGCGTGGCTCGTCATGACCACCGGCGGCCACACCGTCGCGTCGCCGGGCACCCCGGCCGGTTTCCCGCTGCGTGCCGACATGGCCGCCGTGGCGGCCGGGCAGCCCCCGGTCCAGCGGTCGGTCACGGTCGCGGGCAACACGTACGAGGTGCTCACCACCCACCGCGGCGCCAGCGTCGTGCAGGCCCTCTACAACCTGGTGTTCCAACAGGAGGACCGGACCTGCCTGCTGATCGCGATCGGCGTCGCCGAACTCGTCGGCATGGTCGGCGCGGCCGTCGTCGGCGGACTGCTGGCCCGCCGGTCGATGTCGCCGCTGTTCGAAGCGCTGGGCAAGCAGCGCCGGTTCGTCGCCGACGCCAGCCACGAGCTGCGTACCCCGCTGACCCGCCTGCACACCCGTGCCCAGCTGCTGGTCCGCAAGTCCGACAAGCTCGGCCTGCCCGACGGCGTGGCCGCCGACCTGCGCCTGCTGGTGGCCGGCAGCCGGCAGCTCGGTGACGTCGTCGACGACCTGCTGCTGGCCACCGAGCTGCGCGACTCGCCGCAGTCGACCACGGCCGTGGACCTGGCGGAACTGGTGCAGCAGGTCGCCGCGGACGAGCAGCCGAGGGCGCAATTGGCGTGGCTGACGCTGCAGGTGCACCGCGACCACGGCCCGTGGCTGGTGGACGGCGTGCCATCGGCGCTGCGCCGGGTGGTGTCCGCACTGGTGGACAACGCCATCGGTCACACCCCGCCGGGCGGCCGGATCACGCTCACCGTGGGCATGGCGCCCAGGCACCGGGTGCGGCTGACCGTCGCGGACACCGGCGTCGGCTTCCCACCCGACCAGGCGGACCGGTTGTTCGAGCGGTTCGCGCGTGGCTCGGCGGGCGCCGGCAGGCGGTTCGGCATCGGATTGGCGCTGGTCCGCGAGGTGGTGGACAGCCACGGCGGCACGGTCACGGCATCCGGTGTGCCCGGCGAGGGCGCGGTGTTCACGGTCGAGCTACCGGCGCTGGCCACCGGCTCGGTGCCCAAGCCCAGGTCAGCGGCTGACGGCTCGCGCCAGAGCCACCGCGTGCGCTGACCGCCGCCTCGGTGCGCACGCCCGGCGGCCCACCCGGTCACCGGTGTCGAGCCGCCGCGGGACCACGTCCGCCGTCAGCGGTGTGGCGATTCCCGAGCGACCTCCGTCGCCGACTTGTCCGTGCGCAGGCCCTGGAAGCGTGGGTGGCGCAGCCGGCCGTCCGGTGTCCACTCGGCGAACCCGATCTGCGCCACCAGTTCCGGCCGCACCCAGTGCACGCGCGGTTCCTTGACCTGGTCGGCGAACGGTGACCGCGACTCCGTCATCGGGCCCAGCCGCTTCCGCATCGAGCGCAGCGTCGGCGTGTCGAAACCAGTGCCCACCTTGCCGGCGTAGCGCAACCGGCCGGCCTGGTAGTAGCCCAGCAGCAGGGCGCCGAAGCCGACCCGGCTGCCGGCCGGGTCCGTGTAGCCGCCGATGACGAACTCCTGGCCGTTCTCGCACTTGAACTTCAGCCAGTCCCGTGTCCGTCCGGGCTGGTAGGGCGCGTCGGCGCGCTTGGCGATCAGGCCCTCCCAGCCGCGCCGGCAGGCCAGTTCCAGGTACTCGACGCCGTCGCCGTTGCGGTGCGTCGACATCCGGATCGGGCCGCCGAAGTCGAACGTCTGCCGCAGCAAACGCTTGCGGTCGCGCAGCGGCACCGCCGTGACGTCGACGTCACCGAGCACCAGCAGGTCGAACAGGTAGAGGAACACCGGGACCGCCGCCAGATCCTCCGCCGACGGGTGGACGACGTGGATGCGGCCCTGCAGCTTGGTGAAACTGGTCCGGCCACGGTCGAACGCGACGATCTCGCCGTCCGCGACGAACCGCTCCGGTGCCCGTTCGGCGAGCGCCGCGACCAGCTCCGGGTAGCTGGAGTCCATCGGGTTCTGGTTGCGGGACCACAGGTGCGGAGCGGCGCCGTCCCGGCTGACGATCGCCCGCACACCGTCCAGTTTGCGTTCGAACAGCCACGCGGGGGAGGAGAACCGCTGGTCGGTGAGGGTGGCGAGCATGGGCTGACGCCAGCCGGCATCCTCGGCGGGCCGCAGCGCGGCCGCCGCGGCGCCGTCCAGCACGGCCCGCGCCTTCGTCATGGCACGGTGGTCGGCTCGGGTTGGTCCTCACGCGACACGTCCGTACCGTACCCGGCCCGCGGCGACGCGGCACGGGGCGTGGCGGACCGGCCGACGGCCGTCCACGCGGCCACCAGCAGGAGCAGCCGGGCCACCAGGTAGATGAACACCAGCAGGCCGACCAGCCAGCCGAAGGTGACGCCCAGCGGCGTGCGCCCGATCGCCGTCAGGTAGATGTTGCCCAGCCACTTCAGCAGTTCGAACCCGACCGCGGCGGCCAGCGCGCCGCGGATCGCGCTGCGTGCCTCGACCGGTTCCCTGGGCAGCTTCGCCAGCACCCAGATGAACACCAGCCAGTTGGTGACCACGGCGAGCAGCACCGACGCCACCACCAGCACCCCGTGCACCGCACCGGTGTCCGACCAGCCGACCAGGCGCAGCAGCACCGTACCCAGCCACCCGGCGCCCGACGTCAGGCCGAACGACACCAGCAGCGCGCCCGCCAGGCCGAGCAGCGCCAGGATGTCCTTGAGCACCATGGGGATCACGCGCATCGGCGGCCGCTGCCGGTCCCACATGGCGGTCAGCGAGTCACGCAGCGCGTTCATCCAGTTCCACCCGGAGTAGAGCGCGACGGCCAGTCCGATCGCGCCGATCCGGATGCGGTGGTCGATGATGCCGGTGATGACGTCGTCGACCGACCCGCTCAGCGACGGCGGCAGCACCTCGGTGATCTGCGACCGGATCTCGTTCACCACGCCGGGTTGCCCGGCGAGCACGAAACTCGTCACCGACAGTGCCACCAGCAGCAGCGGCAGCAGGCACAGGACGGTGAAGTACGTGATGGACGCGGCGGCCTGGTAGCCCTGGTGCGACACGTACCGGTCGGCGGCCCGGACCAGCCGGTCCAGCCACGCGTACCGGTTGCGCAGCCGCGCGAACCTGGACGGCACTCGGTGCCGACGCTGCGCTGGCACGGCCGGTTCGCCCATGTGACCGGGTTACCCGCGAACGGAACCGTTCGAACGCGGCCCGGGTCACCTGTCCAGTTGGTGGGCTTCCTCGCCGTCGTCCGACCGGTGCGGCTGCGGCACGCCGAACGTGTGACGGATGCGGCCTGCGATGTCCGGCCGGCCGTGGTTGTCCACCAGGTTGGCCAGTTCGTAGCCGAACAGCCTGCGCTGCACGTCGTCGGCCCGGTCGTCGAACAGTTCGTCGGCCAGGCCGAGGGCGTGGTCGGGGCCGCCGGGAGCCGCGTCCAGCGCGGGCGTCGCCGGCGGGCCGACCTGGCGTGGCGGCGCCTGCCGTGGCACGAGGTCGCCGAGCAGCTCCGCGACCGGTGCGTCGTGGGCGGCCGCGCTGAGCTGGGTGAGCGGGCCGATCAGCCGGACCGTCTCCTCGACCTGCTCGGTGTGCCGCGCCAGCCACCACACGACGGCGCTGCCCGGGCTGTCCAGCACCTCGTCCTTGATGTATCCGCGCATGTTCCGCTCGAAGCCGCGCTCGTGCTCCCACACGTGCTCCTGTTTGCGCAGTTCGACTATCTTCGCCAGACGCGCCGCATCGGTATCCGAAATGGACAGTCGAACATCGGTCGCCCACGTGACGACCTGCCCGCTCGAATCCGGCAGCACGGTGCCCAGTGCGGAGGCCAGTTCGTAGCTCACCGCCAGGTGGTCGCCGGGCGCGTTCCGCTCCGTGACCCGGCTCGCCCGTGACCGCACCGACTCCAGTGCCAGCGCCTGCGGGTTGGTGTGTCGCATCCCGACCGGGTTGGGTGCCGGCCGCCAGAAGACCCTGGCGGAGAACAGGAACCGGTAGCCGGGCTCGGCACTGGGCAGTGTCACGTCCTTCATGTACGCGCCCTCGTCGACCGGTTCGACCGGCGGCGCGGGCGGCGGGTCGGGCTGCTGTCGCTGCGCCTCCTCGGCCCGCAGCACCGCCTGTTCCCGCGCGAACCGGACCCGCCGGTAGGCGGCGAACGTGGTCGTCA
Organism: Pseudonocardiaceae bacterium; assembly: GCA_035546415.1. Lineage (GTDB taxonomy): Bacteria > Actinomycetota > Actinomycetes > Mycobacteriales > Pseudonocardiaceae > DATEPR01. The sequence goes on along the minus strand of DASZXM010000623.1, from coordinate 2,694 downwards.
GCGTCACCACGATCAGCAACACCACCAGCCACAGGGGTACCGCGAACGCGTAGAACGCCGCGATCGGCAGGACGACACACCCCGCGGCCAACACGACGAACAACAGTGTGTCCTCACGTCGAGGCCTCGGACGCGCCGTGGGCGCGGACGGGCCGGGAGCGAAGCGACCCGAAGGTTCCATTGTTGACTGCCACCGCCTTCGCACGCGCAGTGCCCGTCCCTGCCTACCGCATTCCCGCGCATGTATCGCCGTTCCGGTCGCTGAATTCCCTCGATGAGAGCAGGCTTTACTCCATAAGCCGGAGCGTCAGGCAGCAGCGTCGACGGAGGGATAGGGATCACGTGGCAGTCAGGCCGGATGAGCTGTTCGCGTCGGCTGAGTCGTTCTACGCACGGTATCGCTCGGGCTATCCCGCTGCTCTGTTCCGGTTCCTCACCGGCAGGCTGGGCCTGACGCGGCGACACACCGTAGTGGACATCGGGTGCGGCACCGGCCAGATCTGCGTGCCGCTGGCCGGTTACGTGGGCACCGTCGTGGCCGTCGACCCGCTGGCCGGCATGCTCGACCACGCCCGCGCGGCCGCGGAACGGGCCGGGCTCGACAACATCGAGTGGCGGCAGGCGGACTCCACTCGACTGGCCGAACTGGATGTGGCCGGCGCTCGCGCGGCGGTGTTCGCGGCGTCCTTCCACTGGACCGACCGGCCGGCCGTCGTGCGAGCGCTGGACGGGCTGCTCGCACCCGACGGCGCGATCGTCGTCATCAACGACTGCCTCGCCGCCGACGACGAGCCGGAATGGGTGGCCGACATCGCCGAGATCCGCGCCGGGTACCTCGGGCCCGAGCGCCTGGCCGGCACCGGCGTGTGGACACCGCTGCCGCGCACGCACACCGAGGTGCTGTTGGACTCGCCGTTCGCCCGCGTGGAGACCGTCCGGTGGGCGTGGCGCCGGGAGTTGACCGTGGACGAAGCCGTCGGCCTCCAGTTCTCGTACTCGTTCTCCACGCCCGCCCTGTTCGGCGGCCACGCGCCGGACTTCGCCCGGGACGTCCGTGACGCGCTGCTCGCCCGGTCCCCGGACGGCGTCGTGGTGGAACCGCTGACCGTGGAGATCGTCGTGGCGCAGCGGCCTTGACCGGTGCCCTCCGGGAGATCAAAATGCACAGGTCTGGACAGGATCGACGAGGGGCCGGCCATGACCGATCAGCAGACCAGCGCGCTCCAGATCGAGGCCAACGGGATCAACGTGATCACCGATGCCGAGCGCAAGGGCCGCCCCCGGCAGCTGTTCTGGCCGTGGTTCGGCGCGAACGTGTCCATCCTCGGCCTCAGCTACGGCTCGTTCGCGCTGGGCTTCGGCATCTCGTTCTGGCAGGCACTCGTCGCCGGCCTGGTCGGCGTCGTCGTGTCGTTCCTGCTGTGCGGGTTCATCGCCGTGGCCGGCAAACGCGGCTCCGCGCCCACGATGGTGCTGGGCCGGGCGGCGTTCGGGGTGCGCGGCAACAAGCTCCCGTCGGTCATCTCGTGGCTGCTCACGGTCGGCTGGGAGACGGTCCTGACCGTCCTGGCGACGCTGGCCACGGCCACCGTGTTCAGCCGGCTGGGCTGGGGTGGCGGCACGACCACCGAGATCGTCGCGCTGGTCGTCGTCACCGGCCTGACCATCGCGGGCGGTGTCATGGGCTTCGAGCTGATCATGCGCATGCAGACGGTGATCACGATCGTCACGGCCGTGCTGACCGTCGTCTACATCATCTTCGTGGCGCACCGCGTGCACTGGGCGACCGTGGCCGCGATCCCGGCCGGCTCCGCGCAGAACGTCATCGGCGCGCTGGTGTTCCTGATGACCGGCTTCGGCCTGGGCTGGGTCAACGCGGCGGCGGACTACTCCCGTTACCTGCCGAGGAACTCGTCCGGTCGCGGGGTGGTCGGGTGGACGACGTTCGGGTCGTCGCTGGCGCCGGTCGTACTGCTGGTGTTCGGCCTGCTGTTGGCCGGCTCGTCACAGGACCTGAACAAGGCCATCGCGGCCGACCCGATCGGCGCCCTGGCCACGGTGCTGCCGACGTGGTATCTGGTGCCGTTCGCGATCGTCGCCGTGCTCGGCCTGGTCGGCGGCGCCGTGCTGGACATCTACTCGTCCGGCCTGGCGCTGCTCACCGTCGGCCTGCGCACCCCGCGTTACGTGGCCGCCCTGATCGACGGCACGATCATGGTCGCCGGCACGATCTACGTGGTCTTCTTCGCCGGCAACTTCCTCGGCCAGTTCGAGGGTTTCCTCACCACGCTGGGCACGCCGATCGCCGCGTGGTGCGGCATCATGCTGGCCGACGTCGCGCTGCGCAGGCGGGACTACGCCGAGGCCGACCTGTACCGGCCTGCGGGCCGCTACGGCGACGTGCGGTTGCTGCCGATCGCCATCGTGGTCGTGGCGACGGCGCTGGGCTGGGGCCTGGTGACCAACGCGTCGGCGAGTTGGCTGACGTGGCAGGGCTACCTGCTGGCACCGTTCGGCCTGGGCGGCAAGGGTGGTGCGTGGGCGTACGCGAACCTCGGCGTGCTGCTGGCGCTGGTCATCGGCTTCGTCGTGACGCTCGTGTTCGGCCGCGACGCGATCCGGGCACAGGAGGCCACCGACGAACGGGTTGCCGTGACCGCATGAGTGTGCTGGCCGTCATCGACATGCAGAACG
>DASZXM010000622.1:0-12937 GCA_035546415.1 Pseudonocardiaceae bacterium | reverse complement strand
CGACCGCCAGCGGCAGCTTGACCAGCGACGCGACCGGGAACTCGACGTCCGGGTCGATGCCGATCTCCTTCCCGGTGGCCAGGTCGCGCACCAGGAACGAGCCGACCAGGCCCGCGTCGGCCAGCAGGCCGCGCAGCTCGGCGATCAGTCGCACGTCCGCTCCTTCGCCGTCGCCCCAAGGCATTCCGCGACCTCCTCGGCCAGTCCCGGGTCGATCCGCCGGGTGTCCTCGCCCGCCACGCGGAAGCCGCGGGCGACAGGTGCGCCGGCGATCGGCCGCCAGTGCAGGTCCAGTTCGGCGGCCTCATCGGCCGAGCACACCAGCAGGTTGTCGGTGCGCAGCACGTCGGACACGGCCGCGGTCAGCGACGCCGCGACCGCGACCTGCGCCGGCACGAGCGCGACACGGCTGCCCAGTTCCGCCAACCGGTCCCGGACGTGCGGCACGTCGTCCTCCGGTTGCACCCACAGCCGCCGGAACGACCGGGTCCGCCGGGTCGGACGCAGCGTCTCCACGCGCAGCGGCCGGGTGCCGCCGTTGCCGGCGGTCGCGACGCCGAGCGGCACGACCCAGGCCGCGTCGTCGGGGGTGGTCGCCAGCAGCGCGGCGCGCACCTCGCCCGCGGCCAGCAGTTCCGCGCGCGCGGCGGGACCGGCGGTACGGAAGTCCAGCACCACGCCGTGGTCCCGCGCCGCGGCGGCCAGCGACGCGAGGCGACGCACGGCGCACGTCTGCGGCACGGCGAACGCCAGCGGCCGCAACCGGGCCTGTTCGGCGTGGTACTCCAGGGAATCCGCCAACGTCACGAGGCGTTTGGCGGCCGGCAGCATGTCCCTGCCGAACGCCGTCAGCGCGGCCCGCCGGGTCGACCGGTCGAACAGCCGCTCACCCCAGACGCGTTCCAGCGCGGCGATCCGCCTGCTCGCCACCGACTGCGGCACGCGGGCCACGGCGGCCCCGAGCGTGAAGCTGCCCCGCTCACCGACGTGCACGAACACCCGGCACGCTCCGATCAGGTCCACCACCTCATCGTATGCCGAAACAGCATGAAAACGGTCACTGGTGTCTTTGACAGCATGAGTGGGTGGCGGACACGCTGACCGGCATGCGTATCCGTTTCCTTCCCGTCGTCCTGGTGCTGCTCGTGGCGAGCTGCACGACGGCCGGACCGGCTCCCGCGCCGCCCACCGCTGCCCGTGCGACGGCTCCCACCACGGCAACGGCTGCCGTGGGCACGTTCGACCGACTGGAACACCAGTTCGGTGCCCGGTTGGGGGTCTACGCGCTGGACACCGGCACCGGCCGCGCGGTGGCCTTCCAGGCCGACGATCGGTTCGGCTACGCCTCGACGTACAAGCTGCTGGCCGCGGGCGTCCTGCTGCGCCGCGACTCCGACGCCGACCTGAACCGGATGATCACCTACCGAGCCGCCGACCTGCAGAGCTACTCGCCGATCACGGCGAAGCACGTACGCACCGGGATGCGGCTGACGGACGTCATCGGCGCCGCGTTGCGCTACAGCGACAACACGGCGGCCAACCTGATGCTGGCACAGTTGGGCGGGCCGGCCGGCCTGCAACGGGCCGTGCGTGGCCTGGGTGACACGACGACGCACATCGACCGCACCGAGCCGACCGTCAACGACGTGGAACCCGGCGACGTCCGGGACACCAGCACGGCGCGCGCGATGGGCGCCGACGCGCGGACGTTCGTCCTGGGCGACGCGCTGTCCCCGGCGCGGCGGCAGATGTTGGTGAACTGGTTGCTGGGCAACACCACCGGCGGCCCCTACGTGCGGGCGGCCGTGCCCGGGGGCTGGCGGGTCGGCGACAAGACCGGCAACGCCGACCACGGCACCCGCAACGACGTCGCGGTCGTGTGGCCGCCGACCGGCGTGCCGATCGTCATCGCGGTCCTGTCCGACCGCGACGACCCGAACCGGCCCTCGAATGACGCCCTCATCGCCGACGCGACAAGGGCTGCCCTGGGTGCCCTGCGCCGCTAACGTGGTCGCGGTGGGCACGATGTCCGGCAAGACCTGTCTGGTGACCGGCGCGACCAGCGGGATCGGCAAGGCGACGGCGCTGGAACTGGCGGCTCTCGGCGCCACGGTGATCATCGTCGCGCGGACGGAAGCACGCGGCGCCACGGCCGCCGACGAGATCCGGCGCCGCGTGCCGGACGCCCAGGTGCGGGTGATGACGGCGGACCTGTCCGACATGGCACAGGTCGCGGCGCTGGTCGACGAGGTAGTGGCGGCCTGCGACCGGCTCGACGTCCTGGTGAACAACGCGGGCGTGATCTCGATGCGCCAGCAGCGCACGTCCGCCGGCCTGGACACCATGTTCGCGACCAACCACCTGGGCCCGTTCCTGCTCACCACCCGGCTGATCCCGCTGCTGGAGCGCAGCGCGCCGGCCCGGGTGGTGACGGTCGCGTCGGGCGCCCACCGGTCGGTACGCACGATCCCGTGGGACCACCTGACCGACCAGCCGATGAGCTACCCACTGTCGAAACTGCTGAACATCCTGTTCACCGTCGAACTGGCCACCCGGCTGACCGGCGTCACCGCCAACTGCCTGCACCCGGGCTTCATCCGCACCGAACTGGGCCGCGAGGTCACCGGCGTGCCGCGTGCCCTGATGGCGTTCGCACTGCGCTTCCGCCCCGGCCCCGAGGTCGGCGCCCGGACGTCGATCTACCTGGCCACGTCACCCGAGGTCGCCGACGTGACCGGCGGTTATTTCGAGAAATGCCGGCCCGCCCGCCCCAGCGCACTGGCAACGGACACCACCGCGGCCGCACGCCTCTGGACGATCAGCGAGAACCTCGTCACCCGGCCGTGACAGCGGCCCGCGCGGCCCGCTCGATCGCCGCGCGCCGCTGCGCCCAGAAGGTCGCGTCGCGTCGAGGGTCCGTGCCGGTCGAGCCGTCGAGTTGTTCACGCAGGATGTCGGCATGGCCGGCGTGTCGGCTGGTTTCGGTGAGCATGTGGACCAGCACGGTGAACAGCATGACGTCGGGCCGTGGCCACCACGGCACATGGCCGGGCGCGTCGACCGCCAGTGCCACGATCGTCGCGTCCGAGTGCGTCCAGACGCGCCGGTAACGGTCGATGATCTCGGCGCGCGTCTCCTGCTCGGTCGCCCACATGTCGGTGCCGCGACTGCCGACGTCGTCCCACCGGAACATCGGTTCCGGGAACGGCCGGCCGAAGACCTCGCCGAAGTAGCGGGATTCCCACAGGGTCAGGTGTTTGACCAGGCCGAGCAGGTTCGTTCCGGTGGACGTCAGCGGCCGGCGGACGTCGTACTCGGACAGGCCGTCGAGCTTGTTCAGCAGCGCCTCGCGGATCTCCCGCAGATCGCCGTGCAGGTACTCCTTCGCGAACTCATCGATCACGGGCGTGAGCCTGCCACGAGCCTTCGACGCCCGGACCGGTCGGCGACCCGGTCATCCGAGTGGCAGGGTCATGAACACGCTGTTGGGGTCCGGGCGGTAGTCGGCGAACGGTGGGCACGGCACGAAGCCGTGCCTGGCGTACAGCCTGCGGGCGGGAGCGAAGAAGTCCTGGGCGCCCGTCTCCAGGCTGACCCGGCGATAGCCCCGACCGCGGCACTCGTCGGTGAGGAACGTGAGCATGTGGGCCGCCACGCCCCGCCCGCGCGCCGCCGGCCGGGTGCGCATCGCCTTGATCTCCCCCTCGTCCGGGGACAGTTCCTTCAGGGCACCACAACCGAGCAGGGTGCCGCTCTCCCACACGGTCCAGAACGTCACACCGGGCTCACTCAGCCCCGCCGAGTCCAGCGCGTGCCGGCTCTCCGGGGGCGACGCCACGTGCATGTCGGCGAGATGTTCGGCGATCAGGTCGCGCACCCGCTGACGCGTCGGGTCGTCGGGTTCGATCGTCATCATGCTCGGTCTCTTCCAGTTCAGGCCGGGCCCAGGTCGCTGGACAGCCAGTGTTCCGGTCTCATGTGGATGGCGTGGTGTTCCCCGAGTTCGGTCCATTCGTACTCGACGTACGCGGCGGCCTTGTCCGGTGGCAGGTACCGTGCGGCCATTTCCAGGGTGCGCTCGCGACTGCCGCGCAGCGTCCTGGTCACCGGCCCCTCGACGGACACGTAGCGGACCGTCGGTTCGGTGCGCTGCACCATCATGCTGAACCGGCCGGCCGCGTTGATCGCCCTGGTCTTCCGCGAATCGGGAGCCGAGAGCACCCACAGTTCACCACCCGGCGTGTAGTGGTACCAGATGGGGATCGTCAGCGGTGCCCGGTCGGGCCGTTCCACCACCGACAGCGCACCGATGTGCGGCTCGGCGAGGAACTGTTCGCGTTCGTCCACCGTCAGCGCCATACCGATGACGCTACCCAACGGGTCCGACACAACCCGCGTCCTCACCGTCGGCCACCGCGGCGGCCAGGCGTGCGGCGACCGCCGAGACCGCGGCCCGCAGTTCCGGTCCATCTTCGACGCGGAACGGGAACGGCACCGTCGGCAGCCACTCCTGCGCGTACATCTCCGGGTTGTTCGTGCTGCCGACGAGCACACAGCCGCTCCCGCACCGTTCGAGCCGGCCCATCGGCGGGCGGATCCACGGCGCCACGTCCGCGACCGGCGCGTCGAACACGACGCGTGTGGTGAACGCCCAGCCGGTGCCCAGGTTCTCCTCCAACGCCACCACCGGGTCCAGGCCCTCGGGCGGCACGAACTCGTGCGGTGTCTGCCGGACTTCGCGGACCCGGTCGACGCGGTACGTGCGGATCGCGTTCGCCCGGTGCGAGTGGCACAGCAGGTACCAGCGCCCGTAGCGGACGACCACCGCCCACGGGTCCACCTCGGCCGTCCATTCGGTGCCGTTGTCGATTCGGTAGGTGACCGCGACGCGGCGGCGGGCGGCGACCGCGGTGACCAGGGCACTGGTGACCGTCGGGTCGGGGCGCGCCGAGTAGTGGTCGGGCGCGGCCGCCGCGTGCTCGCGCAGGGCCGCCGCCTCCCGGCCGACGCTGTCCGGCAGCGCCTGGATGACCTTGCCCAGCGCGGCGCCGAGCAGGTCGTCCAGGGCGGCGCCGTCCAGCACCGCCATGACCAGGCCCAGCGCCTCGGCCTGGGTGAAGACGACCGGCGGCAGCCGCGTGCCGCGCCCGAGCCGGTAGCCGCCGTACGGGCCGCGGGTCGACTCGACCGGGATGCCGGCCTCACGCAGGATGCCGACGTAGCGGCGCGCGGCCCGCTCCGTGACGCCGAGCCGCTCGGCCAGTTGGTCGGCGGTCACTCCCGGGCGGTGCCGCAGGATTTCCAGCGTGCGCAACGCCCGCGCGGTCGGGCTGAGATCGGGCACCGGACCAGATTAGGTGACCGCCCGCGAATCCGGCAGCGGATCGTCCGGAACCCGTCCTAGGGTGCCCGCCATGACCGACGAGGAGATCACCGGGGAGGGTTACGAACGGGTGCGCTTCCGCGACGTCACCGTTCGCCACCTGGTCGTCCGGGACACCGACGTGCGCGGCACGCTGATCGAGGGCACCCGGCTGCGCGGCGCCGAACTGGCCGACGTCCGGATCGACGGCGAACTGCGGAACGTCGTCGTGAACGGCGTGGACATCGGGCCACTCGTCGAGGCGGAACTGGACCGGCGCATGCCGGACCGGGCGGCGATGCGCCCCGACGACGCCGACGGGTTCCGGACGGCGTGGGACATCCTGGAACGGCTGTGGGGACGGACGGTCGCCCGGGCGCGGACGTTTCCCGAGGCCGACCTGCACCGCAGCGTGGACGGCGAGTGGTCGTTCGTCCAGACCCTGCGCCATCTCAACTTCGCCAGTGCGTCGTGGGTGGGCCGGATGGTCCTGGGTGACCCGTCGCCGTGGCACGAGTGGGACCTGCCGTGGGACGAGGCACCGGGATGGGAGGGCATCCCGTGGGACCGGGAGATCCGGCCGCCGCTGGACGACGTGCTCGCGGTCCGCGCCGACCACCAGAAGATGGTGCGTGACGTCCTGGCGTCCCTGACGGACGACCAACTGGCCGGCGAGGTGACCCGCACCGGGGTGGGCTGGCCGCCTGCGGGCACGTTCCCGGTCAAGGAGTGCCTGCGGGTCGTCCTGAACGAGGAATGGGAACACCGGCTGTACGCCGAACGCGATCTGACCGCCCTGCGGAAGGCGGAGAACACCGAGAACGAGGACTGATCATGGACATCCTGCTGATCGCCGGCCTGTGGCTGGACGGCCGAGTGTGGGACGACGTCGTGCCCGCGCTGACCGAACTGGGCCACCGCCCGGTACCGCTGACGCTTCCCGCGTCCACATTGGACGACCAGGTGGGCGCGGTGCTCGCCGCCGTCGACGCGGCACCGGAGAAACCGTTGGTGGTGGGGCATTCCGCCGCCTGCACGCTGGCCTGGCTGGCCGCCGACGCCCGACCGGACCGGGTGGCGAAGGCTGTCATGATCGGCGGTTTTCCCGGCCAGGACGGGACGCCGTACGCGGACTTCTTCCCGATCGCCGGCGGCGTCATGCCGTTCCCCGGTTGGGAGGCGTTCGAGGGTCCGGATTCGGCGGACCTGGACGACGCGGCCCGGGAGGCGTTCGCGGCCGCCGCCGTCCCGGTCGCGGAAGGCGTGGCCAGGGGTGTGGTGCGGCTGACCGACGAGCGCCGGTTCGACGTGCCGGTCGTGCTGGTGTGCCCGGAGTTCACGCCCGCACAGGCCAAGGAGTGGATCGCAACGGGTGGTGTGCCGGAACTGGCCCGCGCCCGGCACGTCGAGTACGTCGACATCGACTCCGGTCACTGGCCGATGATCACCCGACCGGCCGAACTGGCCGCGCTCCTGGCCGCGCAGGCCTGAGCGGAAACGGTCAGTCGGTCACGACCAGCGGCCACGTCGGCGTGCTCAACCGGTTCCCGTCGACCTGCGCGTCCGCGCGCACGGCCCACTCCCCCGGCGGCACCGCGTAACCGAGCGACTCGTCGAAACTGGCCGTCCCGACCAACAGCGGAAACTCACGGGTCGTGCCGGGCGGGATGCGGGCGATCACCAGTTGCAACGTCTGAGCCCCGGCGAACCCGCCGACAACGCGATCGGTGCGCGGGTCGACGACGACGGCCGTCAGTTGGCCGTTCGAGTGGATCGTCACGTCCGCGTCGGAGTGGTTGGTGAACGACAGTTCGAAGCGTTCGGTGCGTCCGCTGCGAACCGACAACGGCCCGCTCGGCTCGATCCGCAGCAGGCCCGGGTCGACGACCGGCGCGGCGGCGCCGATCCGCCGCACCGGGCCACCCGCCCGCGGCGGATACGGCAGGGCACCGACCGTCAACTCGACATCGCTGCCGAAGCGGTCGTGCAGTTCGGCGGCGACGTCGGTGGCCCAGGCGGCGAGGTGGATGCGGAACGGCGGTCGCCGGCCGATGTCCGACCGTGGGTCCGGGTAGCCGGTCAGGGCCTTCGGTCGCTCGTCGCGCAACCGGATCAGCACCGCCTTCAGCGACTCCCACCCCGTCATCGCGCCCTCACCTCGGCGCCCGCAGCAACAGCAGCGACCGGGCGGGCATCTTCACCACGCTCCCGGCCGGGAGGACGGCCGGTGTCGCCGGACTGCCATCCGGTGTCGTCGTGTCCAGCGTCGGCTTGAACGTGACCCCGTACTCCGGGCCGGGCAGCGTCACCTCCGCCGCGTCCTCGCCCGCGTGCAGCACCAGCAGCCAGGAGTGATCGGAGATCAGCTCGCCCTCCCGGGTGCGGGACTGGCTGTTCGAACCGTCGATCCACATCGCCAGCGTGCGACAGCCGTCGGCGAACCAGTCGTCGTCGACCATCTCGGCGCCGTCCGAGCGGAACCAGATCAGGTCCGGCCGGCCGGTCGGCGTGGTCCGGCCCTCGAAGAACTCCGGTTGCCGCAGCGCCGGACTGTCCGCGCGCAGGTGCACCAACCGCCGGGTGAACGCCAGCATCGCGACCGACTCCGGCGACGGCGTCCAGTTCAACCATGACGTCTCGTTGTCCTGGCAGTAGGCGTTGTTGTTGCCGTGCTGGGTCCGCCACATCTCGTCGCCGGCCATCAGCATCGGCGTGCCCGTGGACAGCAGCAGCGTGGCCATCATGTTCCGCGCGTCCCGCGCCCGCGCCGCCACGATGTCCACATCGGACGTCTCACCCTCGACACCGTGGTTCCACGACCGGTTGTCATCCGTGCCGTCGCGGTTGTCCTCGCCGTTGGCCTGGTTGTGTTTGTTGTCGTAGGACACCAGGTCCCGCAGCGTGAACCCGTCGTGTGCGGTCACGAAGTTCACCGACTGCCAGGGCCGCCGCAGGTCGTCGGCGTACAGATCGGACGACCCGGCGAGCCGGTACGCCAGGTCCCGCACGCCGGTCGCGCCACGCCAGAAATCCCGGACCGTGTCCCGGTACCGACCGTTCCATTCGGCCCATTGCGGACCGAACTCACCGACCCGGTAACCGTCACCGGTCGCGTCCCACGGTTCCGCGATCAGCTTGCAGCGCGACAGCAGCGGATCGGTCGTGATCGCGGTCAACATCGTCGAGTCACGGTCGAACAGTTGCCCGTTCGGCCGACCCAGCGTGCTGGCCAGGTCGAAGCGGAACCCGTCGACGCCCAACTCCGCCGCCCAGTACCGCAAGGAGTCCGTGACCAGCCGCACGACGGCGGGCGAACCCGGCTCCAGCGTGTTCCCACACCCGGTCACGTCGACCGCCCGACCGCCCGCGCGGTGCATGTAGTAGGCGGGCGCGTCGAAACCGCGGAAGCTCAGGGTGGGACCGTCCACCCCACCCTCGCAGGTGTGGTTGAACACCACGTCCACGATCACCTCGATGTGCACCGCGTGCAACGCGGCGACCATGGTCCGGAACTCCTCGATCTCCCGCCCCGGTTCGCTGGCGTACCCGGCGTGCGGTGCGAGGAAGCCCAGCGGGGAGTAGCCCCAGTAGTTGTGCCGGCCGCCACGCAACAACGTCGGCTCGTCAGCGAACGCGTGCACCGGCAGCAGTTCCACGGCGGTCACACCCAGCCGCACCAGATGCTCGATCGCGGCCGGATGCGCCAACCCGAGATAGGTGCCGCGCAGCCGTCGCGGGATCTCCGGGTTCCGCTCGGTGAAGCCCTTCACGTGCAGCTCGTAGATCACCGTCTCCTCGAACGGCGTCTCCGGCCGGATTCCGGTGTCCGGCCCACCCGGCGAACTGACCACCGACAGCGGCACGCTGCCCAGCGAGTCCACCGCCGACGCGGGCCCCCGCATCGGGTCGCCGACGTAGCCCAGAGCGGCGGCCAGGTTCGTCACCTGCCCGGTGATCCGCGTGGCATACGGGTCGACGAGCAACTTCGCCGGGTTGCACCGCAGCCCACGCGACGGGTCGTACGGGCCGTGGACGCGGTAGCCGTAGCGCTGCCCGGTGGTCACGCCCGGCACCAGGCCGTGCCACACACCGAACGTCCGCTCGGTCAGCTCGATGCGCCGCTCGGACCCGTCGTCACCGATCAGGCACACCTCGACGGCCTCGGCAACGGCGGACGTCACGGCGAAGCGGACGCCACCCGCCTCCGGGTGCGCGCCGAGTGGAAACGGCCTGCCGGGCAGTACGTGCGTGCCGGACGCTGGTCTGATCGCCATCGTCCACCATCATCGCAGTGAACCATGGTAACTCGCTGTTACTTTTCGCACACTTCGAGCAACACGAACGACTCGGCCGGCACGACCGTCGTCGCATCGTCCCGCGTGACGTCTCCCCAGCTCAACCGGACGTCACCGGTGAACGGCACGGTCACGGGCTCGACCCCGAAGTTGCACACCAGCCGCAACGGGCCCCGACGCAGCTCGATCCGCGTGTCGTCCCCCCGCACGTCGAACGCGTCCAGCCGGGGATCCGACAGCTCCGGCCGCCGCTTGCGCAGCGCGATCAACTCCCGATACAGCCCGAGCATGTCGTAATGCCACGGCTCGCCCGGTTGCGCCCAATCCAACCGGGACCGACGCACGGTCGCCGGATCCATCGGGTCCGGGACGTCCCGCTCGTCCCAGCCGTGCCGACCGAACTCACGCCGCCGACCCTGCCGCACCGCATCGGCGAGTTCGGGGTCCGGGAACGACGCGAAGAACTGCCACGGCGTGCTGGCCGCCCACTCCTCCCCCATGAACACCATCGGCGTGTACGGCGAGCAGAACAGGATCGCCGCCCCGCACGCCAACCGCCCCTGCGACACGCTCGCGGACAGCCGATCGCCCGCCGCCCGGTTCCCGACCTGGTCGTGGTTCTGCAGGTAGACCACGAACCGGTCGCCGGTCGCGCGGTGCGGGTCGACCGGCCGACCGTGCGTGCGGCCACGGAACGACGACCACGTACCCGCGTGGAAGAACACGTCCCGCAGCGTCCTGACCAGCGCGCCGGGCGCGCCGAAGTCCGTGTAGTACCCACTGACCTCACCGGTCAGCGTCACGTGCAGCGCGTGATGCACGTCGTCCGACCACTGCGCGTGCAGCCCCAGGCCACCGGCGTCCCGCGACGTCACCGTGGCGGGGTCGTTCCGGTCGGACTCCGCGATCAGGGTCAGCGGCCGACGCTCGGCCGCCGACAGCGCCTGCACCGCGACCGCCAGCTCCTCCAGGATGTGCACCGCCCGCTCGTCGTGCAGCGCGTGCACCGCGTCCAGCCGCAACCCGTCGACGTGGAAGTCACGCAGCCAGCCCAGGGCGTTGTCGATCACGTACCGCCGAACCTCATCGGACTCCGGCCCGTCCAGGTTCAGCGCCGGACCCCAGTCGCTGTGTCCGGCGAAGTACGGCCCGAACCGGGGCAGGTACGCCCCGGACGGCCCGAGATGGTTGTAGACGACGTCCAGCACGACCGCGAGCCCCCGCGCGTGACACGCGTCGACGAACCGCTTGAACCCGCCCGGTCCGCCGTACGGCTCGTGCACCGCACCCCACAGCACGCCGTCGTAACCCCAGCCTGCCGTGCCGTCGAACGCGTTGACCGGCATCACCTCGACGTGCGTGATGCCCAGGTCGACGAGGTGGTCCAGGCGTTCGATCGCCGAGTCGAAGGTGCCGCCGGGCGTGAAGGTGCCGATATGCAGCTCGTACAGCACGCCACCGGGCAGCGGCCGGCCCGTCCACGCGCCGTCCGACCAGCGAAACGCGCGGTGGTCGTACACGCGGGACGGCCCGTGCACACCGCCGGGCTGCCACCGCGACCGCGGGTCGGGCAGCGGCGTGTCGTCGTCGTCGAGCAGGAACGCGTAGTCCGTGCCGGTCACGCCGGTATGCCACCAGCCGCCGTCACCCGCCGTCATGTCGTGGTCGACGCCGTCCACCCGCACCCGCACGCGCGACCGCCCGGGCGCCCACACCGTGAAGCTCACGCGTCACCTCGCATCAGCAGCGCGACCGGGTACCGGCCCAACAGCTGCGCCAGCGGCGGGACATCGTCGAACGACGTCCCGGTGACCACGTCGGTCCACCTGCCGGCCGGCAGCGGCAGCACGGTGTCCTGCCACCCGCCGCCCGCGGCCAGCCCGACCGGCAGCCGGGTGGCGACCGCGGCCACGTCCGCCGACCGGGTGAACGCGACCACGTGCGCCGCGGCGACACCTTCGGCCGTCAACGCCCGGTAGCCGTGGAACAGGTCGGGACGTTCCCGGCGCAGCCGCAGCACACGCGACGTGACCAGCAGCTTCGCCGCGCCGGTCGCGTCGACCGGTGGCAGCCAGCCGTCCTCGATCCGGGCCAGCAGCTCCGCACGAATCCGGTAGTCGACCGGCCGCCGGTTGTCCGGGTCGACCAGGGACAGGTCCCACAGCTCGGTGCCCTGGTACACGTCCGGCACGCCCGGACCGGCCAGCTGGACCAGCTTCTGCCCGAGCGAGTTCGACCACCCGGCCGGCGTGCTCCGGTCGGCGAACGCGGCCACGTCCGCCGACAGCGACGCGTCGCCGAGCACGTCGTCCGGCCAGGCCGCCACGTCCTGTTCGAACGGCTCGTCGTGCTCGGTCCACGTGGTCCGGACCTTGCCCTCCTTCGCCGCCTTCTCCAGGTAGTCCCGCAGCCGGTCGGCGCCGATCGGCCACGCGCCGACCAACGCCTGCCACGCGAGCAGGTTCAGCGCGGGCTCGTCGATCGGCCGGATCGCCGACCAGCGGTCGACCGCGTCGGCGTACTCACCGGGCACCTCGGACAGCACCGCCAGCCGGGCGCGCACGTCCTCCGACCGTTTCGTGTCGTGAGTGGACAGTGTGGTCATCGCGGCCGGGTGGCCGGCTTCGCGCATCGCGGCCAGCGCGTGGAACTCGGCCACGTCGACCCCGAACCGCTCCGGTGCGCCGCCGACCTCGTTGAGGGCGGAAAACCTGGTGTAGCGGTAGAAGGCCGTGTCCTCGGTGCCCTTCGCCACGACCATGCCGGACGTCTGCTGCAGTCGGGTGGCCAGTTCGCCGTCGGGCACGGCGTGCACCTGGCGGTCGATGGCGTCCAGCGCGGACATCAGGTCCGGCCGGGTGACGCGGGCCCTGCCGATCGCGTCGGCCAGGTGCTGATCGCCCTCGGGCAGGTACGACCGGTAGACCGGGAACGCGATCATCACCTCGGCCACCGCGGCCGCCGCCGTCGCCGGGTCGACACCACTGACGAGCGCGGCGATCCGGCGCATCTCGGCGACCAGGATCGTGTCGGTGACCAGCCGGCGCGCCTGGTCCTGCACGGCGGAGAAGTCGGTCGGCACCCCCCGCCGCTGCGCCAGCTCGGTGATCAGCGGCTCGGCCGTCGGGTCGACGAACACGCCACAGATCTCGCGCAGCGAGTCGTAGCCGACGGTGCCGTCGGCGGGCCAGCCGGCCGGCAGCTCCTCGCCGGGATGCAGGATCTTCTCCACGACCAGCCACACGTCCGGCGCCGCCGACCGCAGCCGCCGCAGGTAGCC
>DASZXM010000621.1:0-10176 GCA_035546415.1 Pseudonocardiaceae bacterium | reverse complement strand
CTGTCCATCACCCCCGGCAGCGGCGGGACCGGTGGCGGCAGCACCGCCGCGATCGTCGGAGTCGGCTCGGGACGCTGCGTCGACGTGCCCAACCAGTCGCAGACCCAGGGCACCCAGGTGGAACTGTGGGACTGCAACGGCGGTACGAACCAGCAGTGGACGGCCACCTCGGCCGGTGAGCTGCGGGTGTACGGCAGCGACTGCCTGGACGCCAGCGGTCAGGGCACCAGCCCCGGCACCAAGGTGGACATCTGGCCCTGCGACGGCGGTGCCAACCAGAAGTGGACGGTCAGCGCCGGCGGCACGATCACCGGCGCGCAGTCCGGCCTCTGCCTGGACGCGACCGGCGCCGGCACCGCGAACGGCACCCTGATCGAGCTGTGGACCTGCAACGGCGGCTCGAACCAGCAGTGGACCCGCAGCTGAACCGGCCCGTCCAGCACTTCCCTCAGAGGAGTCCCGTCATGTCCTCGTTCGAGATGAACCGCCGCCGCCTGCTGGTCGCCGCGGGTGCCGGCGCCGCGCTCGGCATGCTGCGGTTCCCCACCGCCTGGGCCACCAGCGGGCCGAGCAGCTACAGCCCGACGTGGGCGTCGGTCGACCAGCATCCGCCGGCACCCGAATGGTTCCAGGACGCCAAGTTCGGCATCTACTTCCACTGGGGAGCGTTCAGCGTCCCCGCGTTCAGCAACGAGTGGTACCCGCGCAACATGTACAACGCGGGCTCGGTCGAGAACCAGCACCACATCGCCACCTACGGCGACCCGTCGGTGTGGCCGTACAACAACTTCATCGACGGCGCCTACGACAGGGCCGGGCACTGGACCCAGTTCGCGCCGAAGCTGGTGTCGGCGGGCGGCAGCTTCGACCCGACGGCGTGGGCGCAGCTGTTCAAGGCGGCCGGCGCGAAGTTCGCCGGCCCGGTCGCCGAGCACCACGACGGGTTCTCGATGTGGAACAGCCAGGTGAACGAGTGGAACTCCGCCGCCCGGGGCCCGAAGCTCGACCTGATGGGGCTGCACGCCCAGGCGATCCGGGCCCAGGGACTGAAGCTCATGTGCTCACTGCACACCGCTTACCACTTCAACGGCTACTACCAGTACGTGCCGCGGCAGTCCACGGCCACGCTGCGGAAGCTGTACGCGCAGTTGGGCACGGCCGCGGAGAACCAGCTCTGGTACGCCAAGCTGGGCGAGGTCATCCACGGCTACCAGCCCGACCTGATCTGGCAGGACTTCGACCTGAACCTGGTCCAGGAGTCCTACCGGCTGCAATTCCTGGCCGACTACTACAACGCCGCGGTCAGCTGGAACAAGGACGTGGTCGCCACCTACAAGGACGGGTTCGACAACCACGGCGAGGTCTTCGACTACGAGCGCGGTGGCCCGGCCGGCCTGCTGACCCCGTACTGGCTCACCGACGACAGCATCTCCAGCTCCAGTTGGTGCTACACGGTCGGTATCGGCTACTACTCGCTGCAGGCGATGCTGCACTCGTTGATCGACCGGGTCAGCAAGGGCGGCACCATGCTGCTCAACATCGCTCCGATGGCCGACGGCACGATCCCGTCCGCCCAGCAGTCCATCCTGCTGGGCTTCGGCGACTGGCTCGGCCGCTTCGGCGAGGCGATCTACGCCACCCGGTCCTGGTCGACCTACGGCGAGGGTCCCACCCAGATGGGTGGCGGTTCGTTCACCGGCCCGGTGGCCGGCACGTCCCGCGACATCCGGTTCACCCGCAGCAAGGACGACACCGTGCTCTACGCCACGGTGCTGGGCTGGCCGGGCGGCACGCTGACGGTCAGCACGCTGAACTCCAACCAGATCAACGTGTCGAGCCTGGTCTCGGCGCAGCTGCTGAACTCCACGGCCGGCACGTACGTCAACCTCCCGCGCCCCAGCCAGGACAGCTCCGGCCTGCACCTGTCGATGCCCTCGGCCAACGCTCCGTTCAGCGCGCTGGCGTACGTGGTGAAGTTGACGTTCTCCGGCCAGATCCCCACCCTGGGCGCGGCACCACTGCCCACCGGCTGGGCGAAGATCGCCAACGTCACCACCGGCCTGGTCCTGGACAGCGGCGGGAACGTGGCATCCGGGTCACCGCTCAAGCAGTGGAGCTGGGACGGCAGCACCAACCTGCAGTGGCAACTGGTCGGCGTCGGCAACGGCTACTACCGCATCGTCAACGACACCAACGGCATGGTCGCCGACAGCTGGGGCAACACCGCCAACGGCGCCACCGCCATGCAGGCACCGTGGAACGGCGGCAACAACCAGCAGTGGAGCCTGAACAGCCTCGGCAACGGCCGCTACCAGATCGTGAACCGGAGCACCGGCACCGCACTGGACGGCGCGGGCAGCACAGCGGCCGGCTCGCCCACCGTCCTGTGGGCACCGAACAGCAGCACCAACAACGAGTGGACCATCACCGCGGTCTGATCCCCGCCGGCAAAAACGTCGATGCGCAGCCGGTGTGGCGACCCGCCACGTGCCGCCACACCGGCTGCTGTCGGATCACATTCGCCACGTTGCGGCATCCAGCACCGGCCGCTCGCCGTCGGCATCGCTCGCGGTCACCGTCCAGCCGCCGGTCTGGAGGTCCGCGTCGAGCGTCACCGTCCCGGCATCCCCCAGGTTCCAGCGCGCGACGTCCGGGTGCCGTCGACGTGGTGGCCGAACGCGCCGCCGCACGCCGGATGGGTCCTGCGGAAGCGGAGCGCCGACAGCAGCGCGCGCACCATCGGCCGGCACAGTTCGGCGTCGACCTCCTCGGCCGCGGGCGGCGCGGACGAGACGGTGGACCGCCCAGACCGCGGCCGATGAGTTGATGCTGCTGACGCCGGTGTACGACCCAGTCGCGCGAGCCCGATCCCTGGAGTTGGTGACCGGCACGATCAGAGCGATATCACCCTAAATTGGGGTGAGCGGCGGTGTACGCCTCCGGAGCAGGCGCGAGTGCCTGTCGGTCGAAGCGGGCCCAGGACCGGCGATCAGTCCTCGACGAGCCGGTTGAGCAGTTCGGTCGCGGTGACCAGCACCTGACGCTCCTGATCGTCCAGCCGTTCGGCCAGCGTGCGGGTCAGCCACGCGGTCCGCGAGGTGAGCACGTCCGCCACCAGTTTCTCTCCGGCGCCGGTGGCGGCGATCAGGATTTTGCGCCGGTCTCCCTGGTCTGGCTGCCGCTCGACCAAGCCCTCCTTGACCAGTACCGCGATCAGCTCCCACATGGACTGCGGGCGGATGTGCTCCGCGGTGGCCAGTGCCGCGCCGGTCATGGGCCCGTTGTCGATGATCCGTTGCAATGTGGACAGTTGGGTGATGGTCAGGCCGGTTTGGAAGACGCCCCCTTCCAGCCGTAGCCGGGATCGCAGGCGACCCAGGGTCGTGCTCAGCGCCAGGGCGGTGCGCGCGGCGTCGGCTGACGGTGTCGTGGTCATACGGCTCACGGTAGCAGTTCATCAGGCGGCCTGATAGTATCGGTCAGGCCACCTGATGAAATCGAGAACGGGTACAGCATGGACGGTCCTGCCACGCCGATCGGTCGGCCCGGTCGCGTCGAGGGGCACGTGGCGATAGTGACCGGCGGCAGCCGCGGCATCGGCGGTGCCACCGCACAGCTGCTGGCCGCCGAAGGTGCACGCGTGCTGATCGCGGACCTCCTCGACGAACAGGGCCGCGCACTGGCTGGCCACCTCGGCGCGGAGAACGCGGCCTACGTGCATCTCGACGTCCGGTCACCCGGCCAGTGGGATGCGGTGGTACGGACGTGCCAGCGGATGTTCGGGCCGCCGACCATCCTGGTCAACAACGCCGGCGTCATGGTCGCCGCCCCGATCGAAGAATCCACTGTGGACCATTTCCGGCACGCCTTCGACATCAACGTGCTGGGTCCTTTCCTGGGTGTCCGCGCCGTGGCACCGGTGATGCGGTCGGCAGGCGGCGGCGCGATCGTCGTCGTCTCCTCGGCCGGAGGCAGGGAGGGCACCCCCGGGATGGCGCTCTATGCCGCGAGCAAGGCGGCCAACGCCAACTTCGCCCAGAGCGCCGCACTGGAACTGGCCACGGCCGGCATCCGGGTCAACGCGGTGGCACCGGGCCTCGTCGACACCGACATGAGCCGGCCCGTCATGCCACCCGGAGCACTCGCCCCTTCGACCGCCCCTGGCGTTGCGCGGGTCGGGCGGCCTGGCGACATCGCCGCCGCCATCCTGCACCTGGTCAGCGACGAGGCCCGGTTCACCACCGGGACCGTGTTCAACGTCGACGGCGGCTACCTCGCCGGACACGCACCTGGCAACCCCACCGCATGACAGTGAAAGAGGACCCATGAAGCTCCATCTCGGCACGCTCGCGATCACCAGTGGTGCCTTCCGGCACGGCGAGGCCATCCCTGCCCGCCACGCCGACCCCGACAACCCGGTTCCGCCGCCCCTGACCTGGACCGGCGCTCCTGACGGAACCGCGTCCTTCGCCCTGGTCGTGCACGATCCCGACGCGCCGCTGACCTACGGGTTCACCCACCAGGTGAGCTACAACATCCCCGCGTCGGCCACCGCCCTGACCGACGACATCGCCTACACCGAGGGAACCAACACCGCCGGTTCCGGTTCCTACCTCGCGCCCGCCCCGCCGCCTGGGCACGGCACACACTTCTACTACTTCGAGCTCTACGCCCTCGACACCGACCTCGCCCTGCCGCCCGGGCTCGACCGGGCCGGGCTCCTGGCCCGCATCGACGACCACATCATCGAGCAGGCGCGGCTGGTCGGCACCTATCGCAACTGATGGAGCGCGGCACCATGACCGATACCACCGCGGCCACCCTGTCCGGACGCATCGCGAACTGGGTGAACTCGCTACACTACGACGACCTCCCCGCCGATGTCGTCGACCGTGCGAAACTGCTGATCCTCGACCAGTTCGGCCTCCAGTTGCGGGGCGCGGCCCTGCCCAACGTCCAGCCGGTGCTCGCCCTGGCCGACCGGCAGCCGGTGGGAGTGGAGGCGACCCTCGCCCATTCCGGAGCTCGCGGCAGCGCGTCGCTGGCCGCCTGGGTCAACGGCACGCTCGGGCACAGCGCCGAGTACGACGACGCCCATCCGCTGGCCTGGCACACCACCGCCGCGGTCATTCCGGCGGCCTTGGCGCTGGCCGAGCGCGAGGGCGCGTCCGGCCAGGACCTCATCACCGCGGTGGTTGCCGGGATCCAGGTCATGGGGCTGCTCGGTGCGGCACTGCCCACGATGGTGAGCACCGGCTGGCACGGCTCCAAGGTGCTCGGTGTGTTCGGGGCGGCGGCCGCCGCTGGCCGGATCCTCGGGCTGCGGGCCGACGAGCTGGTCAACGTCTTCGGCATCGCCGGAAGCGACGCCAGCGGCGTCATGGAGTACGACCAGAGCGGCGGCGAGGTCAAGCGGCTGCACGCGGGCTCGGCGTCGCGGTCCGGGCTGGAAGCGGCTGAACTGGCGGCGCTCGGCTTCACGGGGCCGTCCACCATCATCGAAGGACCGCGCGGGCTGTTGCGGATGTTCGGCGACGGTGGCGACGTGGCCGCGCTGGACGCGGTCTGGGACCGGTGGCTGGTGCGCGACACCATCCTCCGGTTCCACCCGGCGGTGGCCCTGCACCACGCCCCGCTCGACGTGATCCACGCGCTGCGGGACGAGCACGGCATCGCGGCACGCGACGTTGCCCGGATCCGGGTCGGAGTCGTCGACTTCGCGGTGGCCCATGGCGCCAGCATCACCCGCCCGGCCGACGCCATTTCCGCCCAGTTCAGCCTGGCTTTCAGCATTGGCCTACAGTTCGTGACCGGGCAGAATGCGCCGGAGGACTATTTCGACCCCGCGCGCTGGACCGACCCGGCAGTCCTGGCCGTTGGCGATCTGGTGGAGCCCTACCCGATGCCGATCCCGGACGGCGATCCGATGTTCAGCACCAGGGTCGACATCGAACTCACGGACGGCACCGCCCACGGCGCCTATCAGGCCGGGTTTCGTGGTCACCCCAGCCGCCCAGCCACAAGGGCCGACGTGGAAGCGAAGTTCCGGGACAACGTCGGCGGGCTCGTCGCCCCGGAACGGGCCGACGCGCTCATCGCCGTCGTCGACGGCCTGGAAACGGAGAAGTCGGTGTCCGCGGCGACCGAGCTGTTCGGAACAGACGCTCGCCGCGGCTGATCACCGCGCACCCGGGGTCATACCGAGGAGGCATTCGGTCATACGGAAAGGGCCGTTGAGCCACCGGCGATCGCGGCCGATGGTGGGCTCATGTTGTGGTACGAAATGACCCACAGCCGCGCGGGTGACAAGGGCACCGACGCAACCACTCACACCAGAGGTCCTCGTGGCCCACCGTGACGCCCGCACCACCCTCCACGCCCGCCACCTCATCGTCACCCGCCGCCACGCCGCGCAGCGGCCGCTCCACACCGGCGGCGGGCCGTCAAGCTAGGCCCGCGGTACGTCCCGATGGCGGAACGCGACGAAACCGACCAACGTGAGCGCGATGGCGACGGCGGCCAGTGCGGCCAAGTCGCCCGGATCGGCCGTGCCCAGTGGAGGGTTCCCGACATGGGTCGTCGGAGCAACATCGAGCACCCACTGCGCCAGTTTCAGGCCAGGGCCGAGAAAGGCGACGAAGGTCGCCACGGCGTACCCCACCCACGCGAACCCGAAGCCGCGCGGCCACAGGCCGAACACCGCCAACGCGAGCCCAGCGAACACCAATTCCGCAGGCACGTACACCAGCCCGGCCCACATGATCGCGCCGAATTCGCCGGTGTTCCCGACCGACCACGACGTCGCCAGCGCGAACACCACCGACGAGCCGACGACGACGAGCACCAACCCGGCCCCGACCACGGCGCCGTGCGACGCCAGCCAGCGAACCCGGGACAGCGTGCCGGCGAGCCGGGCTTCCAGGCGTCCCTCGGCTTCTTCGGCGCGGAGGGTGCCGATCGCCTGGATGACGTATCCGGCGCCGATGACCGCCAGGTAGAGCTGGGTCGCGGCGACGAAGCCGGCCAGCGGCCGGGCCTCTGTGATGCCCATCGCCTGGGCCAGCGTGGGATTGCCGGACAGCGCGTCGAGGAACTGCCGGGCCAGCGCGCCCATCATGCCGGTCAGCAGGAGCCCGCCGGCTAGCCAGCCCGCCGTCGCCGGCCGGTGCAGCCACACCGCGAAACCGATCGGCCGCCGCCGCAACCGGCTCGCGCGCGCCGGACCCGCGCCACCGCGCAGCAGAGCGCCGCCGACGTCGCGGCGTGCTGCCAGCCACACGGCCGCGCCGGCCGAGGCGAGGCCGGCGCCGACCGGGAAGGCGAGCACCCACCACCGCTGATCCCCGAACGGTGCCGTCCGCTCCGCCCACCCCAACGGCGACAGCCAACTCAGCCAACTGCCGGTCGCGTCACCGACCCCACGCAGGACATGCGCCACGCCCAGCAGGACCAGGCTCCACAGGTAGACCCCACGGGCATGCGGCACCAACTGTGCCAGCAGCGCCGCGAACCCGGCGAACACGAACGCCAACGCGCCGAGCGCCGCTGCGTAAAGGATCGCCCCGGACACACCGACCCCGGACAGCACCAGGCCGCCGGCGAACAGGAGGGACGTGGCGGCTATCGCCGCGGTCGCCACGGCGAAGGCGGCCAGTGCGGGCTGGTGCCGGGCGATCCGGCCGCCCAGGACCGTCTCCAGCCGGCCCGACTCCTCCTCGCGGCGCGTCGAACCGGCGATCAGGCCGATCCCCAGCAGCGGCAGCAGGAATGCGGCCAGGAACCCGAACTCGTCCTGGATCACCCCGCCGAGACTGTCGATTCCCTCGACCCGGCCGTTGATCGCGACCAGGGCCCGACCGGCCGTGACCGCCACGGCATAGGTGTGGATCTTGGCCGGGCTGTCGTAGAGGCCAGCGACACCGGCGGCCGTCCCGATCATGGCTGTCGCGAGGGCGATCATCCAGACGAGGATGCCGCGGCGGCGCGTGCGCCAGACGATCCCGACCATGGTGCCCAGACCGCGTCGGCGGCGGGCCACTTGGTATTCGGCGCTCATCGCAACGCCTCGGCAGGTGCCACATCGGTTTCCTCGGCGTCGGGAGCTTCCCCGTAGCTGCGCAGGAACAGCGCGTCCAGACTCGGCGGGGTGACGGTGAGGGTGTGGATCCGCGCGGCGTGCAGCCTGCCGATCGTCGCGTCCAGATGCTCCGCGTCGATCGTGAACCTGGTCTCGACATGCCCGTCCAGCCGGGCACGGACGCAGTCGGCCACCCCCTCGACGCCGGCCAGGCCCTCGGGTTCTCCCACAGTGACGGCATGCACTGAGGTCCGGGTGTGCCGGCGCAAATCGGCCAGGCTGCCGGTGGTCACGGTGCGGCCGCGGCGAATGATGCTCACCCGGTCGGCCAACGCCTCGACCTCGCCGAGGATGTGGCTGGAGAGCAGCACCGTGACCCCCTCCTCCCGCCGCTCGCGCACGCACTGCTGGAATGCCTGTTCCATCAACGGGTCGAGCCCCGACGTGGGCTCGTCGAGGACGAGCAGGTCCACCTCGGCGGCCAACGCGGCCACCAGGGCGACCTTCTGGCGGTTGCCCTTGGAGTAGTCCCGGATCCGCTTCGTCGGATCCAGATCGAAGCGTTCGATCAGCTGCTCGCGGCGTTTCTCGTCGACCCCACCGTGCGTGGCACCGATCACGTCGAGGCACTGGCCGCCGGTCAGGCCGGGCCACAGTGCGACGTCCCCCGCGACGTAGGCCAGCCGCCGGTGCAGCCCGGCGGCAGCACGCCAGGGGTCGGCGCCAAACAGCGCGACGCGACCGCCGCCGGCCCGGACCAGCCCGAGCAGGATGCGGATGGTGGTGGACTTGCCCGCCCCGTTGGGACCGAGGAAACCGTGCACCTCACCGGAATGCACGGTGAGGTCAAGGCCGTCCAGAGCGCGGACCTTCCCGAACGTCTTGGTGAGGCCCTGGATGCGGACGACCGGGCTGGGACGAGTCATGAGGGTTCCTCCCCGGGCGCGGTCATGAACGCGCCCTGCGTGTAGACGGCAGTGGCCTCCCTGGCCCAGCGGCTGATCCCCGCCGGCGTGAGCGGATCGACGCCGATCGCCGCGGCGACCTGGTTGCGCAGCAGGACCAGCGCCAGATCGTTGACCAGAAGGAACGCCGCACGAACGGCCGGATCCTCACCCGGCCGCGCGACGCCCAACTCGGTCATCGAGTCCAGCAGCCGGCGGGTGAGCGCGTACCAGCGGCCGAACAGCGCCGCGCCGGCCGGGTCGTTGACCAGCAGCAGGCGGCGCAGGTAGGCCGGCAGCGGGGAGCCGTGCGGGAAGGCACGCGCGAACATCTCGGCAACCGACACCCAGTTGTCCTCGGTCAGCGCCTTGGCCAGGTCCTGATCGTCCATCGAGAACAGCGCATCGAAAGCCTGTGCGGCATAGTCGTCCACGGCGGCCCGCAGCCCGTCCTTGCTGCCGAAGTGATGCACCACGAGCGCAGGCGACACGCCTGCCGCGGTGGCGATCTCACGCATCGTGACGGCGTCGGGCCCGCGTTCGGCGAACAGGCGCAGCGCGGCGTTACGGATGTTGGCCTTGGCCGTGAGGTCACCCTCGTCGGCGACTGAACTCATGTTCAGTATCCTAAACGCATGTACAGTCAGGGGGCAATGGTTGCTCGGAGTCGGCCGAGGAACGCGGCCAGGACCCCAGGACAATCGCGAGGTCCGCGCACCAGCCCACAAGGGGATGCCGGCCGACGTCGAATCGCTGATCCGCGAGCTATGGCGACGGCATCCACGTACGCAACGGCAGGGCTATTACTCGACCAAAATGTGGTCGGCGCCGATGACGCGGTGGTGCGGGCGTCGTCTCACGGGATGGGGGCGATGAGCACCAGCAGCGCGAGTGCGATCAGGACGGTCAGCACCCACAGTGCCCGGGCAGGTGAGCGACTGTCGCGTGGTTGCGCCGCAACGTGGTATGGCTGACCCCCCGTGCTCCAGCGACCGGACGTGGGCCGAATGTGGATCCGGGACACCGGCCAGCGCGGCGAGGTCGCGCAGCCGGACGCCGGCCCCACGTCTGGGTCACCGACCAGCCCCTCCACGCACGCGATAGGCAGGGTCGCGGTGTGCTGCGGCATGGCCAGCAACCCGGCCCGGTCCCGCC
>DASZXM010000620.1:0-1950 GCA_035546415.1 Pseudonocardiaceae bacterium | reverse complement strand
ACCAGCATCGGTGTGATCATCCGCTTGCCGTCGACGCGGACGACGGTCTTCGCGCCGTGGTACCGCTTGGCGATCGGCACCGCCCTGCGCAGCAGCCGGACGGCGGCGTTGTCCTCGTACTCCTCGTCCTCGTCGCTGTTGGTGGTGCGTGCGATGCGGTACGCCGTGTAGATCAGGAACGCGCCGAACAGGTAGAACACGGCGACGAACCGACTGATCAGCGCCGCACCGGCGAGGATGAGCGTGCCGCGCAGCAGCAGCGCGATGAGGATGCCGACCAGCAGCACGCGGTGCTGGTGGATGACGGGCACCTTGAACGCGCTCATGATCACCAGGAACACGAACAGGTTGTCCACCGACAGCGAGTACTCGGTGAGATAGCCGGAGAAGAACTCACCGGCGAACCGGCCGCCCGCGAGGAGCCACACCAGCAGGCCGAACGCGATGGCGAGCGCAACGTACGTGATGACCCACCGGCCGGCCTCGATCAGCGAGATGCGATGCGGATGGAGGTCGACGAGCAGCAGGTCGACGCCGACGATGGCGAGCAGCCCGAGGATCGTGACCAACCAGAGCCACATCGGGACATTCACGTGATCGACCTCCGGATCCGGGCGTGCGCCACTGTCCGGAGGTCTCCTCCGCCGGTGTGCTCACCGACCGACGGCACCGGGAACGTCATGTTCCGTGCTGACGACACCGCCGCGAGGGAGTACTCCCCTCCACCATCACCAACATTCTCATACATCCGACCATGCCGGATCGGGCGGGGTCCAGTCGAGGGTCACAGTGCCCACGGTCCGGAAGTGCCGCTGAGGGTTTCTCAGCCGATCCTCAGTAAGGTCGGCGACGTGCCGAGATTTCGACTGCCGCGCCTGCGGTGGCTGCTGACCGGACTGGTCATCGTGCTGGTCGCCGTGGGTGCCGTGGTGTGGGTCAACATCGCCGGACGGCCGGCACCGGTGCACACCGAGAACCTGTTCATCGCGGTGGTCGACGGCCCACGGCACGATCAGCACATCCGCCTGGACGCCACGCTGTACGAGCCTGCCCACACCCCGGCGCCCGCCGTCCTGGTGTCGCCGGGCTTCGGGGACACGAAGTCGTCGGTCGACGCGCAGGCCCGCGAACTGGCGCAGCAGGGTTTCGTCGTGCTGGCCTACACACCGCGCGGGTTCGGCGCCAGCGGCGGGCAGATCGCGCTGAACTCGCCGGACTACGAAGTGGCCGACGCCAAGCAGCTGATCGACTGGCTGGGCAACCGGTCCGACGTCACGAAGGACGGCCCGGACGACCCGAAGGTCGGGGTGACCGGAGGTTCCTACGGCGGCGCACTGTCGCTCATGCTGGCCGGCACCGACCGGCGGGTGGACGCGATCGCGCCGGTGATCACGTACAACGACCTGTCCCAGGCCCTCGTGCCCAACGCGGGCACCACGAACCCGACGGCCACGACCACACCGGCGGCCGGCGCGTTCGGCAGTGACGGCGTGTTCAAGAAGTCCTGGGCGGGCGTGTTCTTCGGCTCCGGCCTCGGTGGCGGCAGCGGTGCGTGCGGGCGGTTCATCCAGTCGGTGTGCCAGGCGTACCACCAGATCGCCACCACCGGCCGGGCCAGCCAGCAGACCATCGACCTGCTGCGCGCCGACTCCCCGGTCAGCGTGACCAGCCACATCACCGTGCCGACGCTGCTGGTGCAGGGCGAGCAGGACACCCTGTTCGGCCTGGACCAGGCCGACGCGAACGCCCGCCAGATCGCCGCGGCCGGCGGCACCGTGAAGGTGATCGGGTACGACGGCGGGCACGACGGTGCCCAGCCCGGCACGGCGCTGCGTCAGCAGATCACCGACTGGTTCCGGTACTACCTGCGCGGCGAGGGCGCCAAGCCCAGCGACACGTTCTCCTACGACGTGCAGGGCACGCTGCGGGAGAACGGCCAACCGTCGATCC
>DASZXM010000619.1:0-1685 GCA_035546415.1 Pseudonocardiaceae bacterium | reverse complement strand
TAGCCGAAACGGCCGCTGGCCCGGTGGTCGAAGTAGATGTCCGGGTGCTCGTCGTCCACCCGGTACGCCGCACCGCCGGCGAGCAGTTTCGCGACCTGTTCGGCGACCTCCGGGATGGCCTCGACGACGCCGACGTAGTCCCGCGGCGGCAGCACCCGCAGCGCCACCATGTCCTCCCGGAACAGGGCGGTCTCGCGCATCGCCAGCACCACCCAGTCGTCCTGGTCGCGTTCGGCGCGCTCCAGCAGCGGATCGTCGATGTCGGTGACGTTCTGCACGTAGTGCACGTCGTGCCGGTTGTCCAGCCACTGCCGGTGCACCAGGTCGAACGCCAGGTACGTGGCGGCGTGCCCGAGGTGGGTGGCGTCGTACGGGGTGATGCCGCACACGTACATCCGCGCTGTCCGGCCGGGGGCCGTCGGGCGCACCTCCTGCGTCGCGCTGTCGTACAGGCGCAGCGGCCGCGGTTCGCCGGGGACGCGCGGCACGGGGTGGGACAACCAGCTTTCCATGTCATCGACAGTAGTTGGTCGGCCCGCCGTTCCGGCAGGTCGGCGGTCCCGGTCTCCCCGGTTGGGAAAGTCGCCGCGGCCGGTTGTCGATTCCGGGCGGAGCCGTTCGACGTGAGAGTGTCCGACCGACAAGAGAGGGGCCACGATGGCTCAGTACTTGATCCTGCTGTACGAGGAGGAGTCCGGCTATGCGGACGCGACACCGGAGTTCATCCAGGAGGTCCTGGACGCCCACGAACGGTTCCAGCAGCAGGTGACCGAGCTGGGTGCCGAGATCCTGACCGCCCGGGAGCTGGCGGAGTCCGCGACGGCGACCAGTATCCGGGGGGATGTCGTCACGGACGGCCCGTTCGTCGAGACCAAGGAGGCGCTGGGCGGGTTCTACCTGGTCGAGGCCAGGGATCTGGACCACGCGCTGGCTGTGGCGAAGCTGGTGCCGGCGCGGTTCGGTGGGGTGGAAGTGCGCCCGATCATGCGCCGGTGACCGACGTCCGGCGCGCCGTCGCGGACGCGCACCGTCGCGAGTGGGCGTTCGTGCTCGCCGCGACGGCACGCGTCGCCGGCGACCTGGACCTGGCCGAGGAGTGCGTGCAGGACGCGTACGTCGCGGCCCTGCGTACGTGGGCGGCGCAGGGTGTGCCGGACAACCCGGCGGCCTGGCTGACCACGACCGCACGCCGCCGCGCCGTGGACGCGCATCGCAGGGCCGGCACGCTGCGCGCGAAACTGCCGCTGCTGGTCGAGCGGAGCGGCGAACCGGACGAACCAGATGAACCGGAGACCATCCGGGACGACCGGCTGCGCCTGGTGTTCACCTGCTGCCACCCTGCCCTGGCGCTGGAGGCGCAGGTCGCGTTGACGCTGCGGTTGGTGTGCGGCCTGAGCACCGCCGAGATCGCAGCCGCGTTCCTGGTGTCCGAGTCGACCATGGCCGCCCGGGTCACCCGGGCGAAGCGGAAGATCGCCGCCGCCCGCATCGCCTACCGGGTGCCGGCGGCCGCCGAGCTGACCGACCGGCTGCACGCCGTGCTGGTCGTGGTGCACCTGCTGTTCACCACCGGGCACACCGCGCCCGCCGGCGACCGGCTGGTCCGCGGTGAACTCGTCGACCGGGCCGTCGACCTGGCGCGCATGCTGCTGCACCTGATGCCGGACGAGCCGGAGGTGCGCGCG
>DASZXM010000618.1:0-7170 GCA_035546415.1 Pseudonocardiaceae bacterium | reverse complement strand
GGAACGTTCCGCCTCGTCCTCCGGCGACGCCGCCTCGTCCGACCGTTCCGGCACCTCGGCGTGCCGGACCTCGGACCGCCGCCACGGCCGCCGCTTCTCGTCCAACCACGTGCGCAGCAGCACGGTGCGCGCGTAGTTGGTGAGGGCCTCGCGTTTGGCCACCCTGGTCCACGCCCGGTAGATCTTCACCAGGGTGAGCTGCATGAGGTCCTCGGCGAGGTGCCAGTCGCCGCAGAACAGGTAGGCGCACCTGCGCAGTGGCCCGGCCTGGAGCACGGCGAACTCGCGGAACCGCTCCTCGTCCTCTCGGCGCATTCCGCCCCCTTTCGCCGCTACTCACGCGGCGGGGGCGGTGCGGGTTGCACCGGGGTCAGAACTTCGCGGAGATCGCCTGCTGGATGGCTGTCACCCGGTTCGCGTACGGCGTGGTGGGCTGCGTGACGACGATGACCCACCAGGTGCCGCTGGCCGACCTGGCCGAGCCGACCGACGTGCCGGCCGCGGGCTGGAACTGGTTCTGCTCGGCGGTGGGCACGAGCAGGGCCGTCACGGTGCCGTTCGGCACCGCGTACGTGGCCGACCGGCTGCCGGTCGGACAGTGCACGTCGCCCGGCGTGGTGGCCGGCGCACCGACGGACGAGAGCTCGCCCGCGAGGGCGACAGCGAGCTCTGCGTCCGTCGGGCCGCACCCCTGCGAGGTGCCGCCGGCTCCTGGGCCGGCCTTCCCGGTGGCGTCGCCCCCCTGCATGGGCGACTCCGACGGGAAGCCTGGTGTCCGCTGGGCGGGTCCGCCGCTGGTGTGCTGTTCGGCGAACGGTCCCTGGCCCAACCTAGTTGCGTCGCTGTCGGATCGCGGTACGGGTCCCGAGCCCGCGCCGCCCGCCGACAGCGCCGTGTCGTGGAGAGTGTGCCCGAAACCACCGGTGCCGAGGAACAGGCCCACCGCGAGCAGCACCACGACGACCAGCCCACCGCCGCCTGCCCACTGGGCGCGCCTGCGCCGGGACAGGCGGCCGGCGGCGACGGCCACGTCACGGTCGTCGAACGACGCGGGTGGCGCGTCCCGCACCGCGGACTGGAACAGCTCGGCCAGTTTCCGCTCGTCCACCCGCGTCACCTCCTCGTCGCCTGATCGTGTGCCGCCAGATCGGCTGCCGGCTGCCCGTGCCGCCTCATGAGGCAGGCCGCAGGTCGTCCAGTGCGCCGCCCAGTTCGGCGCGCAGCGTGGCCAGGCCGCGGGCGGTCTGGCTCTTCACCGTGCCCTCCGTGCACCCGAGGACACCGGCGACACCGCTGACGTCCAGGCCCTCCAGGAACCGCAGCACCAGCACGGCCCGCTGCCGGGGCGGCACCTTCCGCAGCGCCCCGAGCAGCGCCGACCGGGTGGCCACCGTGTCGCCGACCTCCGGGTCGCCGGCGGGCACGTCGGGCACCTCATCGGTGAACCGCTCCCTCCGCCACGGGCGCCGTGACTCGTCGATCACCGCGCGGACCAGTGTCCGCCGCACGTAGGCGTCCAACGCGGCCCGATCCCGGATCTTGCGCCAGCGCCGGTGCAGCGAGACGAACGCCGTCTGAGCGAGGTCGTCCGCGCGGTGCCAGTCACCGCAGAGCAGGTACGCACTTCTGCGCACGGCATCCCGCCGGGCCACGAAGTACTCCGCGAACTCCTGCTCGTCGCGCTGATCCACGCGGACTCTCTCCGCTCTGCGTGTCCGTTCACCCAAGGGACGGATCGCTTGACCGTTCCGGTTGCACGACCCGTGACAGGTATTTCATGGGACCCCCGGAGGCGGCTGTCCGGGGTCCACACACGTGTGATGTGATCGGTTCGTGACTCAGCCGATGCTCGATCCCGCAAGCGGTTCGTCGGTGCCCACCCCGATCGACCTGCGCTCGGACACCGTGACCCGACCGGACCCCGCGATGCGGGCCGCCATGGCGGCGGCCGAGGTCGGCGACGACGTCCTGGACGGCGATCCGACGATGCGGGCACTGGAGGAGCGGGCGGCCGAGCTGCTGGGCACGGCGGCGGCGCTGTGGGTGCCCAGCGGCAGCATGGGGAACCTGATCGCGCTGATGGCGCACCTGGAACGCGGCGAGCGGTTCCTCGCGCCGAAGGGCGCGCACGTGCTGGGCAACGAGCTGGGCACGGCCGCGTGGCTGGCCGGTGGGATGCCCGAACCGCTGGAGTGGAACGCCGGGCCGGGCCGGGCGACGGCGGGCACGGTCCGCGTAGCCGCCGGGCAGCCGGGGCCGTACTTCGCGCTGCGCACCACGCTGCTGTGCCTGGAGAACACGCACAACGCGGCGGGCGGTGCGGTCACACCGCCGGACGAGCACTGCCAGCTGGTGGCCGCGGCGAAGGAGAGCGGGCTGGCCGTGCACCTGGACGGCGCCCGGATCTGGCACGCGGCCGTGGCGCTGGGCGTGCCGCCTGCCGCGCTGACCGTGGGCGTGGACACCGTGCAGGCGTGCCTGTCCAAGGGGTTGGGCGCGCCGGTCGGCTCGGTGGTGGCCGGCAGCGTCGAGTTCGTCGAGGAGGCCAGGCGGCTGCGCAAGATGCTCGGCGGCGGCGTGCGCCAGGGCGGTGTGCTGGCGGCGGCCGGTCTCGTCGCACTGGACCGGATCGACGAGCTGGCCGCCGACCACGAGAACGCCGCCCGGCTGGCCGGCGGCCTCGCCGAGCTGGGCTGGCAGGTGACGACGCCGGCCACGAACATCGTGCTCGCGACCGTGCCGGACCTGCGGGTGGCGCTCGACCAGCTGGCCGGCATCGGGGTGCTGGCGACCCCGATGGCCGGTCAGGTGCGGTTCGTCACGCACCGGGACGTGTCCGCGGCGGACGTCACCGAGGTACTGGGCCGCATCAAAGCGCTTTAGGGCAAGCGTTTGCGGGAGTTGTTCCGGATCGCCATGTAGCCGGCGGTGCCCAGGAACGCGATACCGCCGACGACGGCCAGGATCACCAGGCCCTTGATGACCACACCGAGTACGACGAACGCCAGCCAGATCACCAGCAGCGCACCGATCACACGAAGCAACATCGTTACCGCCTCCCCGTCTACCAAATATCTTACCGGCCGAACGATCCGGCGGCGCGGTTGGTTCCCGTGCCGGTTACCTCGATAGCCACTTCCGTAAGCGCGCCAGTGCCTCGTGCATGTCGTCGGTCGGGCCGGCGTACGACAGCCGCACGAACCTATTGCCGACGACCGGGTCGAAGTCCACTCCCGGCGCGATCGCCACGCCGGTCTCGGCGAGCAGCGTGCGGCAGAACTCCATCGAGTCCGTTGTGAGATGCGACACGTCAGCGTACACGTAGAAACCGCCGTCCGCCGGGGCCAGTCGATCGATGCCCAGCTCCGGCAGACCCGCCAGCAGCACGTCCCGGTTCACCCGGTACCGGGCCACCTCGCCGTCCACCTCGGCGTACGACTCCGGTTCGAACGCCGCCACGGCCGCCAGCTGCGCCACGGCCGGCGGGCAGATGGTGAAGTTGCCGGTCAACGCCGCGACAGCACCGCGCAGCCGCTCCGGCAGCAGCATCCAGCCCAGCCGCCAGCCGGTCATGCACCAGTACTTGGAGAACGAGTTGACCACGATCGCGTCCCGGGACGTGCGCCAGGCGCAGTCCACGGCGGACCCGAACGTGATGCCGTGGTAGATCTCGTCGCTGACCAGCTGCACGTCGCGTTCGTCGCACCAGCGGGCCAGCGCGGCCAGCTCGTCCGGTGCGATGACCGTGCCCGTCGGGTTGGCCGGGCTGGCCACGACCAGGCCGTCGATCGGGCCGTCCAGCGCGTCCAGCAGCTCCGGGGTGGGCTGGAACCGGGTGTCCGGGCCGCACGGCAGGTCGACCACCTCGCAGCCCAGCGCGGTCAGGATGGTCCGGTACGCGGGATAGCCCGGACGGCCGATCGCGACCCGGTCGCCCGTGTCGAACGCGGCCAGGAACGCCAGCAGGAACGCACCGGACGACCCGGTGGTCACCACGACGTCCTCCGCCGTGACCGCCAGGTCGTGGGTGCGTCCGTAGTGGCCGGCGATCGCCTCGCGCAGCTCCGGCACGCCGAGCTGCTCGGTGTAGCCGAGCGCGCCGTCCCGCAGTGCGGCGGCCGCCGCCGCGAGCACCGGCGCCGGTGCCGGGCTCGACGGCTGCCCGGCACCCAGGAACACCAGGTCGCCGTGGGTGCGCTGGCGCTGCCGCGCGGCCTGCAGGACGTCCATCACGTGGAACGGGGCAACAGCCGACCTGCTGGCCGGGAGGCGTTCGCGCATGCGCCCAGCCTACGGCTCAGTAACCGACGTAGGCGTGCCCCGAGTGGACGGCCCGGATGCCCGGCACGTTCCCGATCGAACCGTAGCGGGACAGCGCGTACCGGACGCCGGCGATGATGTTGTCCACCGGGTTGTAGATGTTCCCGTGTCCCGGGAGCATGTGCGCCTGGAACGTGGAGTCGATGCACTGCATCAACCCCTTCGACGGGTGACCGGCCTGCGCGTTGGAGTCCCACAGGTTGATGGCGTTCGGGTTGCCGCCCGACTCGTGCTGGATGATCGTCCAGATGTCCTGGGCGTTGAGCGCGCTGGCGGGCACACCGTTCTGCTCCAGGATCTGGATGGCCTGGTCGATCCACTGCTGCACGTTGCCCGGTGGCTTGGTCGCCGGCGGGCCGCCGCTGGGGCCCATGCCACCGCCGCCACCTCCGCCGCCGCCACTGCCACCGCCGTAGCCGCCACCACCGCCGCCGGACCCACCACCGGACCCGCCGCCACCGCCGGACGGGCCGGACGGCTCGTGGTCGGGCATGCCGGTGAACGACGACGTGCTGGTCGTCTGGGTGGCACCGCCGGGGGTGCCCAGCGAGGAGAACTTCGGGCTGAAGCCGCTGGCCGCCTTGCCCAGGTCACCGGCTGCCGTGCCCAGGGCCTCGTTGATGCTGGTGATCTGGTTGTTGATCGACCCGCTGTTGTCCGACACCGCCTGCTCGGCGGCTGCCTCCTGCTCGGCGGGCGTCGGGTGCGGGGGCGTGACACCGTACGCGGCGAGGTTGCGCTTGTAGTCGGAGAGGATCTGTTCGAACAGGCTCTCCAGTGACCTCTTGCCGCTGGTCAGCGCCTTCGCCGCCTCGTTGAGCGCGCTCGCCCCCGCGGTCAGCGCCGTGTGGCCGGCGGCGCCCGCCTTGTCGAAGCCGCTCATGTAGGTGCGGAACGCGTCCGCCGTGTCACCGGTCCAGCCGGACAGGCCGGACACGGCGGTGCCGACCGCCTTGTTGCAGCCGTCCGCGTTGCCCGCCGCCGTGGTCAGATCCGACGCCAGGGCCGTGATCGACCCGGGGTCGGCCGTGTACACCGGCTTCGCGCTGTTGGCGACGTCCGCTCCCGCCCCACCGGGCAACGCCGCCACTTCGTCTCGTGCCGTCACGACATCCCCGCTCAGACCTGTTGCACCGTCAAGGACTGCTTGTTGCCCTGTTCGGTGTTCGACTTGTTGGTGACGTTGGTGTCCAGCGTGCGCTCGATCGCCCCGACCAGGGATTCCGCCTTCGCGTACTCCGACCGCAGCGACGAGCACAGCGAACTGGCCGCCTGCGACAGCGCCGCCGAGTTGGGCAGCGTGCCGAACATGCCGCCGTCCACGCTCGCCGGGATACCGTCCCCGACGGCGCCGAACTTGCCGGCCTCCGCCCCGATCGTCTGCCTCGCCTGGCCGATCTCGGTCATGTCGTAGTTCGACGTGCCCATCGCCCACCCCCTGTCCTCGCTGCTCTGACGGTCTCAGCGCCGCCGCGGTTCCCGTCTTCTCATTCTGCTGCCCAGTGTCCGATCAGACCTGTCGATTCGGACCTCGTTGATTCAGAACCTCGTTGATTCAGAACCTCGTTGATTCGGACCTCGTCGATTCAGACCTCGTCGAGCAGTTCCCACACCGCCGTCGCGATCGTCCTGCTGTCCGCGGGCGTCACGGTCGCCCACAGACGTCCATCGGCAGCCGGCTGCGTCAAGTAGAGGTACCGGCCGCGTTCGGTGTCGTGGAAGGCCACCACCCGCTCCGCCCGACGGCTGCCCCTGCCGTTCACGGTCCGTTCCGCGCCGAACTGGCCCCGGCTGACGATGCCGTCGAACATCCCGGCCAGCGTCTGCGCGTTGCCCAGTGGGACGTCCTGCTCGGTCAGCTCCACGATCAGCGACTTGGCGTCGCCCCCCGCGGCGGCGTCGGCGGAGCGCAGCACGTCCATCGGCACGCTCACCGACCGACCCCGCCCGGGCGCCCACTCACCGGCCATCGACACGGCCGCCTCCACGAACGAACTGTCCCGCGCCGGGATCAGCCACACCTCGTCCCGGTCGACCACCCCCAGCAGTGCGTCCCGTCCGGACTGCGACGCCAGGCCCCTGATCTCCCGGTCGGTCCAGATCCAGCCGTCCACCGACCGTTCCGGGTAGGCCAGCAGCGCGAGGCGGTCGGCCAGTTCGCCGTCCACCCGGCCGCGCGACGCCAGGCCCCGTTCAGCCAGCGCGGCCCACGCCCGGGCGACCAGCTCGGCCCGCTGGTTGCGGGTCACGCCGGGGCTGGGCACGTCCAGTGCCACGTGCCGGCGCGGGAACCGCTGGCTCTCCCACGCGACGTCGAACTCCAGCGCGGACAGCACCACGCTGCTCGGCAGGCCCACGGCGGCTACTCCGAACCGCGGGGACCGAAGTCGCCTGCGTCGCCACCGTCGAGCACCGGCGGCACGACCATCCGGCCGTCGCCGAACATGTCGTCGTCGGCCGCGTACCGGTTGGAGTGCCGCTGGTCGTCCTGGCCGTCCGGGCCGACGGCCGGTTCCAGCAGCGTCGGCGGCAACTCGGCCGTGGCGCCGATCCGGGCGGACACGCCGGCCTCGGCGGCCTCCTCGCCCTCCAGTTCGGCGAGTGCTCTGGCGGCCTGCGCCCGCGCGTCGGTGGATTCGTCGGGTTCCTCGGGCACGAGGCCGCGGGTGCGGACCAGTTCGTCCTTGCGGGCCGTCGCCCCGCCGATGCCCGCGGCGGCCGTGCCGCCGACGATCGCGCTGCCCACCGCGGCGTCCTCGACGAGCGACCCGCCTGCCGCGCCGGCAGCCGCGGCGGCCTGGGCGGCCGCCCCGCCCCCGGACGGCACACCGGGCGCGCCGATGCCGCTGA
>DASZXM010000617.1:0-6233 GCA_035546415.1 Pseudonocardiaceae bacterium | reverse complement strand
TCCGCGTCGGTCGCGGTGAAGATCACGCTCCGCACCGTGGCGAGTTCCTCCAGGTGTGCCGCGTCGGCCGCGGTGGCCCGCCCCTCGGGCGGGGAGAACGCCGACCGCAGCTGTTCCATGGTCTCCCACTCCAGTTCGGCGACCAGGTGGAACGGGGCGCCGCCGCGAACGGGCGTGACGTCGCGGCCGATCGTGTAGCGACGCAGGCCCGGCAGTCGGCGCGCGAGGGGAATGTGGACGTCGCGATAGTGCCGGTCGAAGGCCGCGGGATCGGCGGGCGTCTCGTAGACGGCGAGGAGGCGCGCGGTCATCACGCCGCCCTCCGGTACCGGGTGGGCACGGCGGCGCCGACCCGCTCCGCCGTGCCGCCCGGGTCGGACACGACCCCGTCCAGGGTGATGAACTCGATGACGATGATGCTCACGATGGGTCTCCCGTTGGTCGATGTTCACCGGTACCTACCGGCGGCACCGGCCGGATTCATCGCGCCGGGCGAAGCTCGTCGACGGAAATCCGCGAGGGCAGGTCGAACAGCGCGAACACGCCGGGGTCGGCGAACACCACGTTGCATCCGACCCGGCCGGCGGTGACGGTGAGGACCTGCAGCGTGTGCAGCCGGTGCCCACCGCCGGGCTCCGGGGCGTACGCGGCGAGCGCCGGTTGACCGTTGGCCGTCAACCGCCGCATTCGCCAGCCCGTCCCGCGCATGTCGAACACGCGGCGCATGAACAGGCCGTAGTCGCGGCTGCCCCGGTACCACAGCGGCACCGGCGGCATTTCCAGCACGGCGTCGTCGGTGAGCAACCGCACGAGCCCGGCGACGTCGGCCGCCTCGAACGCCCGCACGTACCGCTGCACCACCGCGCGGACCTCGGGATCGTCCGGTTCGGCGATCTCCCCGATGTCGGCGACGTCCGTGAGGGCGGCCCGGGCTCGTTGCAGGGCACTGTTGACGGCCGCGGCGGTGACGCCCAACTGCGCGGCGACCTCGGCGGCACTGAACCGCAGCACCTCCCGGAGCACGAGCACCGCCCGCTGCCTCGGCGGCAGGACCTGAACGGCCGCGACCAGCGCGAGCCGCATGTCGGTTCGCGTTCCCGTGTCGTACCGGGCATCGGGAAACGGCTCCAGCCAGGGGATGTCCGCGGCCGGCGCGAGCGGCGCTCCCGGGTTGTCGCTGGCCGGGCCCAACCCGGACGGCAACGGCCGTCGTGCGCGCCCCTCCAGCGCGGTCAGACACGCGTTGGTCGCGATCCGGTACAGCCAGGTCCGCACCGACGCACGCCCGGGATCGTAGCGGTCACGGGCCTGCCACGCCCGCACGATCGTTTCCTGCGCCACGTCCTCGGCCTCATGGAACGAACCCGTCATCCGGTAGCAGTACGCCACGAGTTCACCCCGGTAGGGTTCGAAGTCCATCGCGTCCACCGGACAGTCATGACCTACGCCGGCCGGTCGGCGTCTCGATCGGTTGACCTCCAGTTCGGTCGAAGGTGAAGACTGGCGCGCGTGGCGGAGCTGACCGAGCATTCGTACCGGCAGGTCCTCCGGGACCGGCGGCTGGCGGTGCTTCTCGGTGGCGATCTGGTGTCCAGTGTGGGCGACGGCATGGCCGTCGTCGCTCTGCCGCTGCTGGCCCTGCGCGTGCGCGGCGGCGTCGATCCGGCGCTGGCGATCGCGCTGATCTCCGCGGCGCCGTACGTCGTCGCCGTCGCACTCAGTCTCCTGTTCGGCCTGGGACGCCGACGATTTCGCCCGCGACAGGTCCTGGTGGTCGACTGCACCACCCGCTTCGTGGTGCTGACCGGCGTCGCGCTGTTGGCGCTGACCGACATGCTGCCGTTGTGGACGTTGGGGGTCGCGCTCCTGGTCGGCTCGGGTCTGCGACTGCTCGCGCTCAGCAGTCGGCGCCTGGTGGCCACGGAACTCGCCGGTGAGCGGGGACGGTTCGCCGTCAACGGGCTGCTCGGCACCGGGGACAGCCTGGCCACCTATGTCATCGGACCGGCGCTCGGCGGTGTTCTCGCCACCGCGATCAGCCCCGGCTTCGTGCTCCTGCTGGACGGAGCCAGCTTTCTCGGCCTGCTCGTCGTGACGGTCGCGGTGGTGCCCGCGATCATCGGCCGTGCCACCGATCCCACAGCCACACCGACGTCGGGATGGGCGATCCTGCGCCGCGTGCCGGTCGTCGCCTGGCTGCTCGTCATCGTCTTCTGCTTCGACCTGTTCTACATGCCCCTGGAGGTGGCCCTTCCGTTGCTCGTCAAGGGTCCGCTGCGGGCGACCGGCACCGCACTCGGGGTCATCTGGACGGCCTTCGGCGTCGGAGCGCTGTGCGGCAGTCTCGTCACCAGCCTGTTGCGGCGGCTGCCGCGGATCGCGCTGCTGGTGTCCCTCATCGGCGGCTGGGGCGGCACCGTCGTCCTGCTCGGCTTCGCGCCCACCACCACGGCGGCGGCGGGCATGTTCGCTCTGGGCGGCCTGATCTACGCGCCGTTCACGCCGATCATGTACACCTTCGTCCAGAGCAAGCTGCGACACGACCACCAACAACCCGTTCTCACGCTGTGGTCGGCATGCGTGGCGGTAGCCGCACCCGTCGGTCTCCTGTTGGCGGGGCCACTGGTGGCCCTCACCGACAGCCGCGCGTCGATCGTCATCTCCGGGGTCCTCACCCTCGTCCTCGTCCCGGGCGCCGCACGTTCCCTACGCGCCGCGCGCCGGTCCTCACGATCACGACTGTGACACCGCACCGGGCGGTAGATGACGGGTGTGGCTGAAGGTTCCTTTACCGAACGCGAGGACCTTCGTCGGCTCGACCACAAAGACGAGCACGACGCC
Source organism: Pseudonocardiaceae bacterium (assembly GCA_035546415.1). Taxonomy (GTDB): domain Bacteria; phylum Actinomycetota; class Actinomycetes; order Mycobacteriales; family Pseudonocardiaceae; genus DATEPR01. The sequence goes on along the minus strand of DASZXM010000617.1, from coordinate 3,392 downwards.
GGTCCTGTGGTGAAAGCCTTCGTCCGTCACGTCGAACTGCCAGCTGCCGTCCCATTTCTCCCGCCAGGCGGCGGCGAGTCGTTCGAGAGTCGGCCGGTCGGTGACGCGGCGTGCCTGCCCTTCGACCATCACGTCGAGTCCCTGGTCCCAGGTGTTGCAGCCCGTCGTCAGCACGACGTTGGGGTTCGTGCCGAGGTTGACCGCCTTCTGCTCCGTGGGGCCGGTGCTGAAGTGCAGCGCTCCGTCCAGCCACACCGCGACCAACGGCGTGACGTGCGGGCGCCCATCGGCACGCACGGTCGATATCCAGGACAGCTGGGCCGTTTCGAGTACCTCCCGAGCCGCTGCCCAGGTGGTGGGCTGGGCGTTCGGACCGCTGAACCGCGTGTCGAGTTGGGTCACCGGTTGATCCACCGTCACTCCGATCCTCGTGCGTCAGGGAAACCGTCGAACACGATACGGTCGATCTCGGTGATCGGCGGCAGGTCCGGCCGCCGCGCTGACATCACGTCCGTGACGTCATCCGGCTAGAGGTCGATGACGACCTTGCCGTGCACGTGCCGGCCGGCTTGCAGTTCGACCGCGCGGCGGATCTGTTCGACCGGGAAGCTCGCGGCGACGGGCACCCGGAGCCGACCCGCCGCGACCAGGCGGGCGATCTCGTCCAGGGCGCCGGGGGAGGCGTTCGCGCCGTTGGCCGTCGGCACGCCGTCGACCTGCGCGGCGATGGTGCGGATGCGGCTGTCGGGGACCCCGAGTTCCCGTGCGGCGTGCACCGTGTCCGTCCCGTGCAGGTCGATGGCGGCGGTAACGCCGCCGGGAGCGAGGGCTCGAACGCGGTCGGCCAGGCCCTCGCCGTAGGCGACCGGCTCGGCGCCGAGGTCGCGCAGGAAGTCGGACGACGTCGCCGATCCCGTCCCGATCACACGCGCTCCCGCGATCCGCGCCAGTTGGACGGCGAACACGCCGACCCCGCCCGCGGCGCCGCCGATCAGCAGCGTGTCGTCCGGGCCGGGGTCGATCACGGCGAGGGCGGCGGACGCCGTGCGGCCGGCGATCGTGAGGGTGGCGGCGGTGCGGTCGTCGACGCCGTCGGGGGTGTGGTGGGCCTCGTTCGCGGCGATCCCGGCGGCCGGGTCGATCACCACGAAGTCGGCGACCGCGCGGGACAGGGCGCTGCCGAACACCCGGTCGCCCGGTGCGAAGCCGGTCACCCCGTCACCGACCTGGTCGACCACTCCGGCGTAGTCGGTCCCGAACCCGGCCGGGAGGCTCAGGCCGAACCGGGCGGCGGTGTCCGCGTCGGCGGTCATGATCCAGTCCATCGGGTTCAGACCGGCCGCGGTGACCCGGACCCGGATCTGCCCGGGGCCGACGTGCGGCGCGGGCACCTGGCGGACGTCCAGCAACTCGGGCCCGCCGAACGCATCGAGCCGGACGGCCCTGCTCGTGTCTGCCTGCATCTGATCGCTCCATTACCGCATGCTCGCGTGCTCCGCGAGGACGAGTGACGTCGAAACGGAGTATGCTCCGTTTCCTCGACCAATCTAGCACAACCGGAGCGTGATCCGTTTGAGTGACGCGGAGGCTCGTGCGTTACGGGCGGACGCGACCCGCAACCGCGAACAGTTGCTCGCGGTGGCGACCCGCGTCTTCGGGTCGGCCGACACCGAGCCGTCGATGCGCGCGATCGCCCGCGAGGCCGGTGTCGGCATCGCCACGCTCTACCGGCACTTCCCGACCCGCGAGTCGCTGGTCGACGCGGTCTACCGGGACCAGGTCGTCCGGCTCACGGCCGGCGCCCACGAACTGCTCGGCCAACTGCCGCCTGCCAAGGCGATGCGGCGCTGGATGGACCTGTTCGGGGACTGGATCGCGACCAAGAACGGCATGCTCGACACGCTGCGCACGATGATCGAATCGGGCGAGATCGCACACGCCCGGACCCGGGCCGAGCTGCTCGCGGCCATCACCACGATCCTGGACGCCGGCCGCGCGGCGGGCGACCTGCGCTCCGACGTCACCGCCGAGGACATCGCCGCCTCCCTCATCGGGATCTTCACCGTGGCTCCCCGGCCCGACCGTGACGCCACGGCCGGGCGCCTGCTGAACCTCCTGATGGACGGCCTCCAGGCGACCACCCGGCCGGCCTGAGCCGGCCGGCAGCAGATCGTCGCCAGGACGCCGTGGCCCGGGTCAGGCCCCGGCCGGGACGACGACGACCTTGCCGTGCACCGCGCCTTCGGCGGCCCGGGCGTGCAGCGCCGCCAGCTCGGCCAGCGGTACCCGCTCGGCGACATCGACGCGCAGTGCGCCGCGATCGACCAGTGCCACCAGCTTCGCCAGCTGGTCGGCATCGCTGCGCACGAACAGGTCGACGCCGCGCACGCCGCGTTCCTCGTCGCTGGGCGCGGGCATCCACACCGTCGTGTTGACCACGACGCCGCCCGGGCGGGCCAGGGTGACCAGCGCGGCCAGTTCGGCCGGTTCGACCGGCGCGACGTTGAGCACGACGTCGACCGGCTCGGTCACCGCGGCCGTCACGGCGGTGGTGGTGTGGTCGACGACCTCGTCGGCGCCCGCGGCCTTGACCGCCGCACTGCTGTGCGGGCCGGCCGTGGCGATCACGTAGGCGTCGGCGCCCTTGGCCAGCTGCACGGCGTAGCCGCCGACCGCTCCGCCCGCGCCGTTGACCAGCACCCGTTGCCCCGCCGTCAGCCCGCCGTGGTCGAACAGTGCCTGGTACGCGGTCAGGCCCACCACGGGCAACGCCGCGGCGTCGGGCAGCGGGACGTCCCGGGGTGCCGCCGTCAGGACATCGGCCGGTGCGAGGACGTACTCCGCGGCGGCACCGCTCTTGTCCATCGGCAGGAAACCGATGACGTCGTCGCCGACGGTGAGGCCGTGTACGCCCTCGCCCAGCGCGTCGACCGTGCCGGCGACGTCGAGACCGGGAGTGTGCGGCAGTTCCACCGGGATGGGACCGCGCATGAAGCCGCCGCGGATGTTGCCGTCGACGGAGTTGAACGATGTCGCGGCCACGCGGACGCGGACCTGTCCGGCACCGGGAACCGGCTGCTCCACGTCCTCGTAGCGCAGGACCTCGGGGCCGCCGTACTCGTGGAAACGCACTGCCTTCATCGGAGTTCTCACCTTCGCCTCGATCCGAAGTGCTTCGAGTTCGAAGCAACTGAGGCGAAACTACATCTGCTTCGAATTCAAAGCAAGTGACGTCCGTCACCGCGGGCGTCGCACCGCGCTCACCGGGCACTTTTCGAATTCGAAGCAGTAGGCTCGGGTCATGCCCGACTCACCGCCGTCGCTCGACCCCGTGCAGCTCGGCGCCTATTTCGACCTCATCGAGGTGAGCAGCCTGCTGCGGCACGCGGTCG
>DASZXM010000616.1:0-2386 GCA_035546415.1 Pseudonocardiaceae bacterium | reverse complement strand
AACCACGCGCTGGTGTACGAGCCCGCGGAACTGGCCGACGGCGTGTTCGTCGGCCCGGCCGCCGTGCTGACCAACGACACGTACCCGCGCGCGGTGAACCCGGACGGCACCCCGAAGGGCACCGAGGACTGGACGCCCGTTGGCGTGACCATCGCGGAGGGCGCGTCGATCGGCGCCCGGGCCGTGTGCATCGCGCCGGTCCGGATCGGTGCGTGGGCGACGGTCGCCGCCGGTGCCGTCGTCACCCGGGACGTGCCGGACTTCGCCCTGGTGGCCGGCGTGCCGGCCCGCCGGATCGGCTGGGTCGGCAAGGCCGGTGCGCCGCTGCGGCAGGACGGTGACCACTGGATCTGCCCGCTGACCGGTGCGCGGTACGCGGAGCGGGACGGTCACCTGTTCGTGGCGCGGTAGCGCATGGCCTAACCTGCGTTCGGTGGGTATCCGAAACGCACTGCGACAGCTGCGCCGCGGCTCTGCCGCGGTCCGGCTCCAAAAGCGATTGTTCAAGGGGACCGCCGCCTACTGGGAGAACCGCTACGCGAGCGGCGGTACCTCCGGCGCGGGTTCGTACGGTCCGCAGGCCGAGTGGAAGGCCCGGATCGTCAACGACTGGGTCGCCGACCTCGACGTCAGGTCCGTCGTGGACCTCGGGTGCGGCGACGGCAACCAGCTCAGTCTCGCCGACTATCCCCGTTACGTGGGTCTGGACCGTTCGGCGACAGCCGTGCGGATGTGCATCGACCGGTTCCGGGCCGACCCGACGAAAAGCTTCCTGCGATACGACCCGGACACGCTGTCCGACCCGGCGGGTTGGCTGCGGGCCGACCTCGCCCTGTCCATGGAAGTGATCTTCCACCTGGTCGAGGACGACGTGTTCGCCGACTACATGACCAGGCTGTTCGACAGCGCGGACCGGTACGTCGTCATCTGCAGCAACAACACCGACGACGACGAACTGGTGCCGCACGAGAGGCACCGCGACTTCACCCGGTGGGTCGAGGACCACCAACCGGAGTGGAAGCTCGACAAGCGGATCGACCCGCCGGCCGGCCTGCACCTGATGTCGTCGTTCTTCCGCTACCGGCGGTCGGCGGCCTGACCGCCTGCGCGGCGCAGACCCGGAATCGGCAGTGTCGGCACGTCCGACCGGTTCAACGCCCACCACACCGCGAGGAACACCACCGCGCACGCGAGGTCGACCAGCACCGGCAGGTGGAGCGAGCGCTCCGCGACGACCAGGGCGGTGCCGACCGCCAGGCCGACCAGAATCCGCCCGAACAACGGGCTCCAGCGGTGCCGGTCGGTGCGCCACACCACGCCGATCGGGATGCCGGCGATCACCGTCGTGCCGCACAGGTAGCCGATGGCGACGCCGTCGATGCCCATGAGCGGGGCCAGCGTGAACCAGAACACCAGACCGACGCCCATGCCGATCACGCTGGCGATCGAGGTGAGCGCGTTGCCCCACTGGGATCGCGTCGTCAGCGCGTTCACGCTGGCCACGCCGAGGTTCGTGGCGAGCACGGCGACGGCCAGGATCGGCAGGATGTCCGCGGCGCCCGCGAAGGCGGAACCCCAGATCACCCGGACGATCAACGGGCTGCACAGCGCGATGGTGCCGAAGATCGCCACCATGACGACGGCGAGGCCGCGGGTGGCCTGGTCGGTCTGGGCGCGGAAGGTGGCGTGGTCCTTGCGACCCCACGCCTCCGACAGGGACGGCAGCAGCACCAGGCTCAGCGACCCGGCCAGCAGGGACGCCGGTGTCGCCAGGCTCAGCGACGCGGCGTACTGGCCGGCACTGGTGTCACCGCCGATCACCTTCGCCACGATCTGGGAGAGCTGGAGGAATCCGCTGCTGGCGATGGAACCGGCCGCCGCGAGCAGGACGAAGAGGTCCAGTTCGCGGCGCCGCTCCTGGCGGGCCCGGCCGTGGGCCGCGTACGGCCAGCAGGCCAGGGTGTAGAGGCCGTACGTGAGCACCAGTGGCAGGACGAGCGCCGTGCCGCGGACGCCGGCCAGCAGCATGGCCGACAGCCCGGCCAGGCCGAGCACCACGGTCGTGACGTCCCACAGCGTGGCCCTGGGCACCTGTCCGGCGCCGAACTGGATGCCCCGGGTGAAGCTGTACCCGGAGTAGGCCAGCGTCAGTGCGGCCACGGCCGCGGCGTCGGCCCAGGAACCGTGGTCGATGACGATCCAGATCGGCACGCTGGCCAGTGCGAGCACGATGGCCGTCTGGGCCGCGCGCAGCCGCAGGTGGGCCGCGACGGCACGGGTCTCGTCGACATTGCCCGCGCCTCGGGCCCGGGCCAGGAATTTGGACGCCGCGCTGCCCGTGGACGTCGGCCACAGCACCGCGAGCATCAGCGACGTGGCGATCGCC
>DASZXM010000615.1:0-8149 GCA_035546415.1 Pseudonocardiaceae bacterium | reverse complement strand
GGCCCGCCGCCGGCACTGACCGCGCGGCCGCGCAGGCCGAAGGGGTGCAGTGCTACCGGCAGTTCGTCCGCGCGCTGCTGGACATCACCGACAACCTCGTCGGCGGCGAGGTCGTGCCCCCGCCCGACCTGGTGCGCCACGACGGCGACGACACCTATCTCGTGGTGGCCGCGGACAAGGGCACGGCGACGTTCTCCGACATCGCCAACGAGGTGGCCAACTCGTACGGGTTCTGGCTCGGCGACGCGTTCGCGTCCGGTGGTTCGGCAGGCTACGACCACAAGGCGATGGGCATCACCGCGAAGGGCGCGTGGGAGTCGGTCAAGCGCCACTTCCGCGAACTGGGCGTGGACACCCAGTCGCAGGACATCACGGTGGTCGGCGTCGGCGACATGTCCGGTGACGTGTTCGGCAACGGCATGCTGCTGTCCGAGCACATCCGCCTGGTGGCCGCGTTCGACCACCGGCACATCTTCCTGGACCCGGAGCCCGACGCGGCGAAGTCGTACGCCGAGCGCCGCAGGCTGTTCGAACTGCCCCGGTCGTCGTGGGACGACTACGACAAGAGCCTGATCAGCGAGGGCGGTGGCGTGTGGCCGCGCACCGCGAAGTCGATCCCGGTGAGCCCGGCCGCGCGCGCGGCACTGGGTCTGGCGGACACGGTGGTGAAGTGCTCACCGGCCGAGCTGATGAAGGCGATCCTGCTGGCCCCGGTGGACCTGCTGTGGAACGGCGGCATCGGCACGTACGTCAAGGCGGGCACGGAGAGCCACGCCGAGGTGGGTGACAAGGCGAACGACGCGATCCGGGTCGACGGCGGGGACCTGCGGGTCCGGGTGGTCGGTGAGGGCGGCAACCTCGGCCTCACCCAGCGCGGCCGGATCGAGTTCTCCCGCACCGGCGGCCCGGACCACAAGGGCGGCAAGGTCAACACCGACGCGCTGGACAACTCGGCCGGCGTCGACTGCTCCGACCACGAGGTCAACATCAAGATCCTGCTGGACCACCTGGTCGCCGAGGGCAGGTTGGACCACGAGCAGCGCAACGAGCTGCTGGTCGAGATGACCGACCAGGTGTCCGACCTGGTGCTGGCGGACAACTATGCGCAGAACGTGGTGCTGGGCGTCAGCCGGGCGCACGCGGTCGGCATGCGCAACGTGCACGCCCGGCTGATCGCCGACCTGGAGCGCAACAACGGCCTGGACCGGACGTTGGAGGCGCTGCCCGACGCCGCCGGCTTCCGCGCGCTGGAGAAGGCGAACGAGGGCCTGACGTCGCCAGAACTGGCGACACTGTTGGCGCACGTGAAGCTGGCGCTGAAGGACGAAATGCTGGCCAGTGACCTGCCGGACCTGGACGTGTTCGCCCGCAGGCTGCCGGAGTACTTCCCCAGCCAGCTGCGGGACCGCTTCGGCGACCGGATCGGCGCGCACCCGCTGCGCCGGGAGATCACCACGACGATGCTCGTCAACGAGGTCGTGGACGGCGCGGGCGTGTCGTACGCGTTCCGCCTCGCCGAGGAAATGGGTGCCACCGCGACCGACGCCGTGCGTGCGTTCGTCGGTGCCACGCGGATCTTCGACCTGCCGCGGCTGTGGGACGACATCAACGCGCTGGACAACGTCGTCGCGCAGGACGTGGCCGACCGGATGGTGCTGGAGAGCAGGCGGCTGCTGGACCGGGCGTCCCGCTGGCTGTTGACCAACCGGCCGCAGCCGTTGGCCGTGGGCGCCGAGTTGGCCAGGTTCACCGCTCCGGTGCGGGAGTTGTCCGGGCGGATGCTGGAACTGCTGCGCGGCCGGGAGCGGGACCACCTGGTCGCCGAGACCGAACGGCTGGTCGCCGAGGGCGTGCCGGCGGCGACCGCCGCACGGGTGGCCGGTCTGCTGGACACGTTCTGTCTGCTGGACGTGATCGAGATCGCCGAACTCGCCGAACGCGAAGGCGTGAGCGTCGGCGTGGAACGCAGCCACCTGGAAACGGCCCAGCTGTATTTCGCGCTGTCCGAACATCTCGACATGGATCACATGCTCAGCTCGGTCAGCGCATTGGAGCGGGGCAACCGCTGGCACGCGTTGGCGCGGCTGGCGCTGCGCGACGATCTGTACTCGTCGATCCGGGCGATCACCGTGGACGTGTTGCGGCACAGCGATCCCGGCGACAGCGCGGACCACAAGATCGCCAAGTGGGAGCAGTCCAACTCGTCCCGCCTGGCGCGGGCGCGCAGCGCGTTGGACGAGATCCGCAGGGCGAATCGTCTGGATCTGCCGACGTTGTCCGTCGCCGCACGTCAGGTGCGTGCGATGGTGCGCTAGGAATGTGTGCGATCCGGCAATCGTGCTGACCGTTGCCATATGGACGGTGATCGAACCTGGTGGCAAGGTGACCGCCATGGGGCTTCGGTCGAGATGGCGCGCCGGTCGCATGAAGGACCCGGTTTCCGGTGTGTTCAAGGTGGCGGACTGGTACGACACGCATCCGCACGGCTCACCGTCGGGCACCACGTTGACCGGCGTGCTCGTCGCCGACGGCGTGGCGCCGACACCGGCCGAGGCTCCTGCTGACCACCACGGCACGTGGGTGGGTCGGCAGGAGCTGCCGGTCACGGTGGACCGGGCCGACCCGTCGATCTTCCGGATCGAGTGGGACCACGTGGCCCGCGACGACCCGAGGGAGGCGGCCCGGCACCGCGCCGCGGAGGTGGCTGCGACGCTCGCGGCGGCGAAGCTTTCCGCCGGGCAGGTCGGGCACACGGTCGCGGCGACCGGTGTCGTCACGGCCGTGTACGACGTGGTGCCGCAGATGCCGCTGCCGGCCGGGATGAGCCAGACGGACCTGACGCTGGACGTGTCCCGCACGGACGGCAGCACGTACGCCGTGACGACCCGGATGGGCTTCCGCAGCCCGGAGCGGCGGACCGCGATCGCGGCGATCGGCACCCGGCTGCCGGTGCTGGTCGATCCGACCAACCCCGGCCGCGTCACGATTGACGTGGCCAAACTCGACCTGCCCTGACAGCCGGCAGCGGCCGTCCGCCGACGCTGTAGTGTCGGGTTTCGCGCCGGGCGGGACCAGTCGTTGGAGGGTAGTCGGTTGGGTGTGTACGTGGCCGAGGTGCGCCCCCGGTGGTCGGACATGGACGTCTTCGGCCATGTCAACCACGCGAACATGGTGACACTGCTGGAAGAGGCCAGGATCGACCTGCTGTTCGCCGAGGGCGACCGGCACGGCACCGCCAGCATGGCCGAGGGGCTCGTGGTGGCGCGGCTGGTGGTGGACTACCACACGCCGCTGGTCGCCGACGGCACGCCGGCCCGCGTGGAGATCACCGTGCGCGAGCTGCGGGCGGCGTCGTTCACCCTGGACTATGTCGTCCACAGTGGACGACGGACATCGGATGCCGTTGTGGCAACAGCGGAAACGCTGATGGTGCCCTACGACCTGGCAGCGGCCCGGCCGCGCAGGCTCACCGACGCCGAACGCGACTTCCTGGCCGGCTACCGGGCGGGGGCGGCGCGCAGTGCCTGAGCTACTGGTGCCCGACGCGGCCGACCGGGACGATCTGGGCGCGTTCGTGGCCCGCTCGGTCCGCCTGGACCAGCAGGCCGTGGTCCGCCTGCGGTCCCGCCGGGAGATGGTCGAGGCATGGGTGGCCACACCGTTCGACGTGCTGGCCACCCGGACCGTCCGCGGGACCGTCTCGCCGGCCGACGTGACGGTGTCGGGCAACGAGCTGCTGGCCGCACTGGCGATCGTCGGCGGCGAACGGCTGGACCCGGGTCCGCCCCGGGATCTGCTGTGGCGCGCCGCACTGCCACCGGGGGACGGCTGGCTCGTCGTGGACGAACTGCCGGTCCAGGTGGTCGCCGACCTCGCCGACCGGGGCATCGAGGTGGCACGGCAGAACCCCGGCCCGCGCGGCAGCGCGCCCACGTCCCTGCTCGACCAGAACGTGCTCACCGTCAGCGGCGCCGGCCTGGACGTGAAGGTGCCCATGCGGTGCCTGTTCGCGTTGTCCGGCATGGGTTTCCTGACCGGCGACACGGACGCCGAGGAGACCGTCCGCGTCACCGCGACGGACTCCTGGCTGCGCCTGGACGCCCGCTACGGAGCCGTCGTACGCCGCCGGCACGCGATGCTGCCCCTGCTGGTCTAGGAAGCCAGCCAGACGGCCGTGTCCGGCGGCAGCTGCCCGTCCACCAGTGGTGCGCTGGACAGCAGGATCTCCCCGGCCGGCAGCGGCACCAGGCCGCTGGACGTGTTCAGCGCGCAGATCAGGCGGCCGCCCTTGCGGCGGAACGCGAAGCACGACGGCGGGGCGCCGTACCACTCCAGTTCCGTGCCCTGGAAGCTCGGATGCGACTTGCGCAGCTCGATGGCGTGCCGGTACAGCGACAGCATCGAGTCCGGGTCCTCCAGTTGCGCCTCCACGGTCAGCGGTGCCCACTCGAACGGCATCGGCAGCCAGGAGTCCTGGTTGTCGGTGAAGCCGTACGGCGGTGTCGTGCCCTCCCACGGGATCGGCACCCGGCAGCCGTCCCGGCCGCGGTCGGTGTGGCCGGAACGCTCCCAGATCGGGTCGCGTAAGGCCCAGTCGGGCAGGTCGAGGTCGGGCAGGCCGAGTTCCTCGCCGTTGTACAGGAAGACGCCACCGGGCAGGGCCAGCGTCACCAACGCCATCGCGCGTGCCCGGCGCACGCCCAGATCCCCGCCGCCGTAGCGGCTCACGTGCCGCACCACGTCGTGGTTGGACAGCGTCCACGACGCCGGTGTGCCCGTGGTGGCGACACTGGCCAGTGAACGCTCGATCGCGCCCCGTACGGCGTCCGCGTCGAACTCGGCGTCCACCAGGCGGATGTCGAACCCCATGTGCAGCTCGTCGGGCCGCAGGTAGCGCGCGAACCGGTGGTCGTCGGCCACCCAGATCTCGCCGATCGCCACCCGGCCGGGGTACTCCTCGACGATCCCGCGGATCATCCGGTGCACGTCGTGGCCTGCCTCGTCGTCGAACCGTGGGTCCTGCGCCGTCGCCACGGGCAGCCCGGCCGGCCGGGCCAGCCTCGGGTCCATGTCGGGCAGCGTGGCCGGTTTCGTGATGCCGTGCGCCATGTTGATCCGAAAGCCCGCCACGCCGTGTTCCAGCCAGAAACGCATGGTGCGCTCGAAATCGGCCGGGACGTCCGGGTTGGCCCAGTTCAGGTCCGGCTGTTCCGGGGACAGCAGGTGCAGGTACCACTGCCCGTCCGGCACGCGTGTCCACGCCGGACCGCCCTGCACGTTCGTCCAGTTGTTCGGCGGCTCGTCACCGCCGTAGCCGCGGCCCTCGCGGAACACGTACCTGTCCCGCTGCGGGCTGCCCGGCCCGGCCGCGAGCGCCGCGCCGAACCACGGGTGCTGGTCGCTGGTGTTGCCCGGGATCAGGTCGATGACGACCCGGATGTGATGTGACGACGCGTCCTCCACCAGCTGGTCGAAGACCGTCAGGTCACCGAATCTGGGGTCGACGTCCCTCGGGTCCGAGATGTCGTAGCCGGTGGCGCTCATCGGTGACGGGTAGAACGGTGTCAACCAGATCGTGTCCACGCCCAGCAGTTCGAGGTATCCCAGACGGGAGCGGACACCGTTCAGGTCGCCAACGCCGTCGGCGTTGCCGTCCGCGAAGGACCGGACGTACACCTGGTAGAAAACCGCGTCACGCCACCAGGTCGACTCCCCGGCCCGCTCCGTCTGGAGATCGGCTGATCGTCGCACGAAGAGTCATCCTGCCAGGGCCCTGCCGCGCCAGCGGCGCGGGAGGGCCAGGAGCGAAGCGACCGAATGCCCAAAAGACCGTGGTAGGTCTCACATCCACGAGTTCATCATGCTCTGCGCGGCCATTTCCAGGTACTCCCACAGCTGTGTCCGATACGGCTCCTCGAGCTTCGCCTCGTCCACGGCGATGGCCATGCAGCGCAGCCACGCGTCACGTTCGATCGGGCCGATCTTGAACGGTGCGTGCCGCATCCGCAGCCTGGGGTGTCCGCGCTGGTCGGAGTACGTGTGCGGGCCACCCCAGTACTGCATCAGGAACAGCGTGAGCCGTTCCGTCGCGCCCGTCAGGTCCGGTTGCTCCGGGTACAGCGGCAGCAGGATCTCGTCCTTCGCGACCTCGTCGTAGAACCGGGTCACGATGCGGCGGAAGGTGTCCTCGCCGCCGACGGCTTGGTAGAAGGTTTCCGGCGTTGCCACATCTCCATCTTGGCCCAACTCCGGCAGTGCTCCCTCAGGCGGGTTCGTCGCCATCGACGGACACCGTGGGTCGCGCGGGGTGCTGGATGCCGTCCGCGTCGAACAGGGCCATGATCCGCCTGCGCAACTCACGCTGCGTGGCGAACTGTCTACCCGGTCTGACCTTCACCGTGAGGCGCATCGTGATGTTGTCCGGCGTCATGCCCTGGATGCCCAGCACCTGCGGTTCCTCGAGCACGTCGTCGCTCAGCGGCTGCTCGCTCGTTGCCTGCGCCGCCACGGTCGCCAGCAGGTCGACGGCACGGTCCACGTCCGTCGCGTAGCCCAGCGGCACGTCGACGACGGCCACGGCGAAGCCCTGGCTGGAGTTGCCGACCCGCATGACCTCGCCGTTGCGGACATACCAGACGGTGCCGGCGTAGTCGCGCACCGTCGTCACCCGCAGCCCCACCGATTCCACCGTGCCGCTGGCCTCGCCCAGGTCGACGACGTCACCGACGCCGTACTGGTCCTCCAGCAGCATGAAGATCCCGGACAGGAAGTCCTTCACCAGGTTCTGCGCACCGAAGCCCACGGCGACGCCCACGACGCCCGCGGACGCGATGATGGGCGTCAGGTTGAACCCGATCACGCCCAGTACGAGCACCAGCGCGATGCCGCCGATCACGAACGACGCGATGGACTGCAGCACCGAGCCGATCGTCTTGGCCCGCTGTGAGCGCCGCTCGGACACCAGGGAGGCCAGCGACTGCGGGGCGCGTTCGCGTAACGGGCGCAGGATCGCCGGGACCTTGCCGTTGGTCGTGGTCAGACGCTTGATCAGCCGGTGCACCAGCCAGCGGGCCACCAACGCCACCACGATGATCGCGACGATGTTCAGCGGCTTGGCCAGCAGCCAGCTCGCGGACGTCGCGAGCCACGAGTTGTGCGTGATGTTCCAGACCTGACCGCACCAGGTGCTCGCGTCGGCGGCACAGCCGGGCTTGTCGGACACGTTCAACAGTCCCTGCAACAGTCCTTGCAACACGGCGCCGACCTTAACCGCCGAGCCCGGACGACCCGCTCGGCCTGCGGGTCCGTGACCGCCCGGACCAGCGCGTCACTCGGGGTTCACCCGGTCGTTCGCCGACGCTGTGTGACACGTCACCGTATTGGCGTGCTTTTCCGGGGTGTTCTGTGGTCGACTAGGGATCACATCCCCGGTGGAGGTGGTCGCGTGCCCGACCGACAACCGACCCCCATCGGCGCTGCCGCCGGGCAGGCGCCGGGGGGAGATCTGCGCCGTGAGCAAACCACTGCGATCGGCCCGCCGGTGTCAGTCGGTGCCGTCGCCACGACGGATGCCACGCACGAGCCGTCCTACCTGCCTCGGCCGCCCACCTGGGGAAGACGCCGGGTGCTGCTGCTGAACGCCACCTTCGAACCCCTCACCGCCCTGCCACTGCGCAGGGCTGTGGTGCTCGTGGTGTGCGGCAAGGCGGAGGTGCTGCACGGCGACTCGGCCGGGCTCGTGCTGCACTCGGCGAACCGGACGGTCGAGGTGCCGTCCGTGATCCGGCTGAGCAACTACGTGCGGGTGCCCTACCGGGCGCGGGTGCCCCTGACCAGGGCCGGGCTGATGTACCGGGACAGGTACCGGTGCGCGTACTGCGGCGGTCGGGCGGACACCATCGACCACGTGGTGCCGCGCAGCCGCGGTGGTGCCCACACCTGGCAGAACTGCGTGGCCAGCTGTGCGAAGTGCAACCATCGGAAGGCCGACCGGCTGCTGTCGGAGATCGGGTGGGACCTGCGCACCGCGCCGAGCGCGCCGAGGGGCCCCAACTGGCGGCTGCTGTCCGGGATCGCCGAGGCCGATCCGCTGTGGCTGCCCTACCTGGGCGAGCCGGCCGCCTGAGGGCCACCGGAGGAGTACGGGGCC
>DASZXM010000614.1:0-5438 GCA_035546415.1 Pseudonocardiaceae bacterium | reverse complement strand
CCGAGGTGCAGCGCGATCAGCGCGGCGATCAGGCCGGGCACGACGAGGATGTGCGCGCTGAACATGCGCGGGATGATGACGTGCCCGGGGTACTCGCCCTCGAAGATCAGCCACTCCAGCCACGTGCCGACGATCGGCACGGACATGACGATGCCGGCCGCGATCCGCAGCCCCATGCCGGACAGCAGGTCGTCGCCCAGCGAGTAGCCCAGGAACCCCTCGAAGATGCCCAGCATGAGCAGGCTGACGCCGACCATCCAGTTGATGTCCCGTGGTTTGCGGAACGCGCCGGTGAAGAAGATGCGCAGCATGTGGATCGTCATCGCGGCGAGGAACACCAGTGCCGCCCAGTGGTGCACCTGACGGGCGAACAGCCCGCCGCGCACCTGGAACGAGATGTCCAGTGTGGACGCGAACGCCCGGGACATGTCGACACCGCGCAGGGCGCTGTAGACGCCGTGGTAGGTGACGTCGGCCATCGACGGGTCGAACCACAGCGCCAGGTAGGTGCCGGACAGGATGAGGACCACGAAGCTGTACAGCGCGATCTCGCCCAGCAGGAACGAGAAGTGGTCCGGGAAGACCTTGTTGGCGATCTTGCGGACGTTCTCGGCCGGATGATAGCGCTCGTCGGCGGCGTCGGCCGCGGCGGCGATCCGTTGCAGGAACGGCCCACGGGGAGCCCGGCGCATCATCGGCCCCTCCCCCGCAGGATCGCCACGGCCGCGACGGCGGCGGCGACCGCCCGGCCGCCTCGGCTCCGCTGCGCCGGCTCCGGTCGCTCCGGCTGCGCGGCCGGCTCCGCCGGGATCGCGCGTGGTTCGGTCGTGCCGGTGAGCGGGTCGAACCGCAACCGCCACCCCTCCGGCACCACCGCCGACGACAGCCGTTCCCGCCGGACCAGAACGGCCGCCAGGAGCAGCGGGTACAGCGCGATCAGCATCAGCCAGTAGCCGTACACGAAGCCGAGGCCGATGAGCGTGACGGCGATCGCCAGGAACGCCGTCGACGTGCTGCGCACCGCCGTGCGGTACCAGCCGGTCGGCTCCCGGCGCGCGGCGAGCAGGACCGCGGTGCCGAAGCTGCCCAGCAGCAGCACGGCGCACATGTAGACGATGAGTGGGAACGGGTCCCGGTAGCTGAAGCCCACCAGCACCAACGTGAGCAGGGCGTGCAGGCCCGCCCAGCCGAAGACCACCACCGCCGGCCGGTTCATCCGTCCACCGCCCGCTGTCGCGCGTCCAGCAGCGGGGCGTAACTGGTGATCGGCGGCAGGGCCACGCCCTCGAAGTTCGACTCGGGCGGCGGTGAACTCGTCGCCCACTCCAGGGTGAAGCCGCCCCACGGGTCGGCGGGCGCCGTCCGGGGCCTGCGCAGCGTGACGACCAGGTTCACGACGAACACGATCATCGACAGCCCGAGCACCGCGGCACCGCAGCTGGAGATGAGGTTCTCCACGCCGAAGCCGTCCGAAGGCAGATAGCCGGCCACCCGCCGGGGCATGCCGTACAGGCCCAGCCAGAACATCGGCAGGAACGTGGCGTTCGTGCCGACCCCCATCAGCCAGAAGTGCCACCGGCCCAGCCGTTCGTCCAGCAGCCGGCCGGTGATCTTGGGGAACCAGAAGTACAGGCCGGCGAAGAACCCGAAGACGCTGCCGGCCAGCAGCGTGTAGTGGAAGTGCGCGACGACGAAGTAACTGCCGCGCTCCTGGTAGTCCAGCACGTTGACGCCGACCATGATCCCGGTCAGGCCGCCGACCAGGAACTGTGGGATGAACGCCAGCGCGAACAGCATCGGCGTGCGGAACACCAGCCGGCCGCCCAGGATGGTGCCGAGCATCCCGAAGTACTCGATGCCCGCCGGGATCAGCAGGGCGATCGACGTCAGCGAGTAGTAGTCGTTGGCCGACTGCCCGGTGGTGAACATGTGGTGTCCCCACACGCTCATCGACAGCGCCGCGAACACCAGCAGCGCCAACACCGTGCCGGCGTAGCCGAAGAACCGCCGTCCGGAGAACGTGGCGAGCACCTCGGCGACCGCACCGATGAACGGGAAGAACATCACGTACACCACGGGATGCGCGTAGAACCAGAACAGGTTCTGGTAGCCGATGTTCCAGATGTTGTCCATGAACACCGAGGGCAGGATGCGGCCCACCGCCATCAGCACGAGTGCCGCGAGCAGCGCCGGGAACGCGCCGATGACCATCAGGTTGGTGGCGATCACCGACCACGTGAACACCGGCAGCCGCAGCATCGTCATGCCGTGGGCACGCTTGAGCAGTGCGGTCCACAACACGGTGCCGCCCTGCAGGAGCAGGCCGAGGGTGGACAGGAAGACACCGAGAATCCACAGGTCCTGACCCGGTCCCGGGGAGTAGCGGCTGTCCGACAGCGGCGTGTACTCGGTCCACCCGGCCTGCGCGGCGCCGGTGGAGATCGAGAAGCCGCCCAGCATGGCGAGCGCACCGAACAGGTACAGCCAGTAGCCCAGCATCGTCGTCCGGGGCGCGGCCACGTTCGCCGCCCCGACCTGCAGCGGCACCAGGTACAGACCCAGTGCCAGCGCGAACGGCGTGATGGCCAGGTAGATCATGCCCGAGCCGTGGATGGTGTAGATCTCGTCGTACACCTGGTTGCTCAGGAAGTGGTTGTCCGGTGTGGCCAGTTGGTAGCGCATCAGCAACGCCAGTGCGCCCATGGCCAGGAACACCACCAGCGCCGTGCCACCGGTGAGGATGGCGATGCGCTTGTGGTCGGTCGTCGTCAGCCACGCGCGCGCCCGGTTGTCGGGCGCCTCGGCGGTCGCGGGTTTCGCCAGCGTGGTCATGCGCCCTGCTGGGTCAGCCACCGCTGGTACTGGGCGGGGGTGACGGCCCGCACCCAGAAGTCCATCGTCGTGTGGTACGTGCCGCAGAACTCGGCGCACCGGCCCAGCCACTTGCCCGGCTTGTCGAAGGTCAGCGTGAACGTGTTGGTGTGATCGGGATACGCGTCCACCTTGACGTCCAACGCCGGTATCCAGAATGCGTGCACGACGTCCTGCGAAGTCAGTTCGATGTTGATCGGCTTGCCGATCGGCACCACCATCGTCGGGTAGTCGTGCGGCCGGCACTTGCCGGCGACGGTCACGGGCCGGTCGAGGTAGTGGAACCGCCAACACCACTGGAAGGCGGTCACCGACACCCGGGGCCCGGTGGCCGCGGTGACCGAAACCTGTTGTGGGCGCGCGGACTGGGTGTCCCTGCCGTTGGCCCAGAACGTGAATCCGATCAGGAACGCCGCCGCGGCGACGAGCAGCCCGAGGTACACCAGTTCCAGCTTGTTGCGCTCGGACCGCTGCGCGGGTTGTCGCCCGCTGCCGGCCCGCCTGCGTACGACGGCGACGACCAGTGCGGCCAGCACGAGCACGAACACGCCGCCCGCGATCGCCGCGTCGACCGTCAGCACCCGCCCGAACACCTGGTGAAAATTCACGACGGTGCCCCTTTCGTACCAGCTGCCGCCCGGGGCATTACCCAGAAGCGGGAAGCGCAAACAGCGGACGGAGAGCGTGTGGTGGCGGGCGAGCGCTCACCCGCCACCACACGCGGGGTGTCACTGTCACTGGCCGAGTTTCACGCCCGGCTCGCCGTACTCGTACTGGATCGGCTGCACCGGAATCGCTCCCGGAGTGTTGGCCGCGTGCGGCTTGCCGACCGGCAGGACCACCCGGCCGAACCTGCCCTGCAGCATCATGGCGCCCGCCGTGTAGAACGCGAACGCGGCCGACGCGACGAGCACGATCGCGCCGATCGGCACCAGGAAGGACAGCGACGCGACCCAGCCGATCGCCAGCAGCGTCGACCCGGCAGCCAGCGTGAGCAGCACCAGCGTCAGGCCGGCGTTCTCCGCGACGGCTGCCGCCGTGCCCATCCAGGTGATGGCGCCCAACACGATGAACCAGTAGCCCAGGGCCACCTGCGCCGTGTGCGACGCACCCGGTGCCGGCAGCACGTGCAACGCCACCATCAGGTAGTAGAACCCGTAGGCGATCCAGAACGATCCCCACATGCCGTGCATCGCGGTGGCCAGGCCGTCGCGGGCCCGGTAGGACCACATGCCGGCCAGCAACTGCGCCAGGCCGCCGAACACGGCAGCGAACGGCGCCAGCACCAAGGGTGTGGCGTCGTTCCCGTACCAGCCGGCCAGGTTCGCGGCCACCATGAACGTGGCGGCGGCGAACGCGAACAGTCCCAGAATGGACGGTGCGGCCACTGGTTGGAGCGAGATCTGCGTGTGCGTACGCCAGAAGGACAGGTCAGGCCGGCCGGCGCCGTCCCCCTGTTCCTGAGGTGTTCCGACGGAATGTGTCATAGCCCAGAACTTCCTTTCCCAATCGGGTCGTGTCGCGGTGACCGTCGCGCGGTCCGGGGGTGCTCGCCGTGACGGATGACGCGCAGGAGCACGATGCCTGCGCCGGCCGCGAGAACGACACCGCCCGCTGCCACGAACGGCAGGTCGAGCGGTGCGGCGACAGCGCAGCACAGGAGGCCGGCGATCGCCAGCACGATCGCCAGCACCACGTGCTTCGACGGGCACTGCAGCGACTCGCACACGGTTGGCCGGCGGGCGGCGGCGACCCGTTCGGCCGGTGGTAGGGGAAACAGACCCAGTACCGCCTGCAAGGTGGAATCGGCGGACAGCGCTCGATCCATGGAGCTCAGCACGCGCTGTTCGCGCTGCGATAATGTCATCGTCGCTCCGCGAAGAAATGAGAACGTCAGGGTTTGTGGTTCCGCCGCGCTCAGGGCGCGTGCGGGACGGCGTGGCGCAGCGACCGCACCCTGATGCGGTGCCCCCACGGTGTCAGCCGTGGCGATGCGTCACACGCCATGCTGGTGGCCTACCCGCTCGGACACGCCCGAAACGGTCCGACCGATCGAACCGGGTCCACCTCGAAAAGCCACACCGGCAACGCGCGAACCGACACGATCCAGACCGGCGGGCGGCGCCGACGCCGGGACCGACCGGCCGGCTTCGGCGCCACCACCATGATTCGCACACGCCCTCGCGGAACAGCGCGCGCACCGAGACGATCCAGCCCCAGTGTCAGCGGCCAGCAGGAATTCCCCGTGGACGGCCAGTTATCGCGGCCACTTACGCTCCCCGCCCGCGGCCACTTGCACGGTCGGTGACACGCGACGGTGGAGACGAACAACTGGGCGGCCCTGTCGGGCATCGCCACCCAGACGGCGACGACGCCGGACCGGCGAGCAGCAGGCGGTCCGATGTCGCCCAAGAGCCCAGGCTGCCGCGCCGCTTCCGGTGCTCGGCCGCCGAGGCGCCCTGCGCTCCGGGTCGGCTTGCCACCGGATGACCCCGGGTTTCGCGGTCACGGGGCTGAGGGCGCCGGCCGAGGTGGCCCGGCGCCTGCGGGCATCCGGAGCTTCCCTG
>DASZXM010000613.1:0-1522 GCA_035546415.1 Pseudonocardiaceae bacterium | reverse complement strand
GTGCATGTCCACCTCGGCGCCGTCGCTCCAGGTGGCGATGTGGGCGGCGGTGCGCTCGGCGAACCCGTCGACGTAACCGGCCAGCCTGCGCGGCGAGAACGCCGGTGCGACCAGCCGGCGGGCCCGGCGGTGGTCGGCACCCTCGCTGGTGAGCAAACCGTTGCCGAGCAGGTGTTTCGTCCGTTCCATGCCCGGACCCTTGGTGGTGTCGCCCGCGTGTGCGATGAGCAGTTCCCCGACCAGCGCGGGGTCGACGAGCAGCAGCAGGTGCCGCCCGCGGAACCGGGCGCCGACGGCGGGCGGGTTGCCCCTGGCGACACTGCGCAGCAGGGCGGCCGGGTCACCGACGCGGCGGGCTTTCCGGGTGCGCAGCATCAGCCTGGCCGGGCCCAGCCACTGCCCGGTACGTGGTCTGCCGCGGATGGCCTGGGACACGGCGGGCTCCGTTCTGATCAGCGCACTACTGGCAGTATGCCCGCGATAGCCGGTCTCTGTGCCCAGCTCAGCGGTGCGCGCCGCGGACCTGCAACTCGGCCAGCAGCGCCGCTGTGGCAGCCTGGACCGCTGCCACGGCCTTCTCGAAGGCGGCAGCGTTGTGCGCAGCCGGCTGCCGGAAACCGGAGATCTTGCGGACGTACTGCAGCGCCGCGGCGTGCGTGTCCTCCTCGGTGACGGACTCGGTGAACGGCGGGCGGAGGGTCTTGATGCTTCGGCACATGGGCGCATTGTGCGCCTTCCCACCGACTCGCGCGTCGGTGCCGACCCCCGCCGTGTGCCTGCCCAGCGCCCGGTGCTGCCGGGCGTGCGGTGCTGGCGGACGCGTGGTGGTGCTGGGCCTGGGCGCGTGGCGCTGGCCGCTGGCCGGTGTCAGGCCGGGACCCGGCCGATGCGGATCGGGGTGGTGTCCGCCGACGTCACGTCCTCGCCACAGTGGGCGCACACGGTCTTCGTGTGCAGTTCCGCGCCGCAGCTGTGTCGCCACACCGTCGGCGGTTCGCCCTCCGTGACGTACTTGTCGCCCCACTCCATCAGCGCCATCAGCACCCGGTTCAACGCCTGGCCGGACTCGGTCAGCACGTACTCGTACCGCGGTGGCCGCGTCTCGTACTGGCGGCGTTCCAGCACGCCGGCCGCGACGAGCGTGCGCAGGCGCGTGGTGAGGATGTCCCTGCTGGCGCCGGTGTTCTTGGCGATCTGGTCGAACCTGCGGACGCCGAACATCACCTCGCGCAGGGCGAGCAGGCTCCAGCGCTCACCGACGACGGCCAGCGCGTTGGCGATCGAGCACTCCCGGCCCGGTGTCGGCATGGCACCTCCCACTCAGTCCTGATATCCAACTTATCAGAGCGGCGCCAGCGCCGCGGTGTCCAGGTTCGTACACTTCTGAACACCGGCGAATGAACACCAGCGCATGAATCTGCTACAAAAACTTGACGAACCCATGCTGGGATGTAGAGGATTGACGGGTGGCGGTGGCGATGGAGCGGGCTACGACCGATGACGTGTCGTTCGACGCGCTCCC
>DASZXM010000612.1:0-6565 GCA_035546415.1 Pseudonocardiaceae bacterium | reverse complement strand
CCGTTCCGGCGTGTGGCTGCCAGCGGACGACACGCGGATGGAACGCAAGATCGCGGCGCTCGGCATCCGCGTGACGCGCGAGGTCACGATGCACGGCTTCGAGATCAACTGCGACGCGGACCTGAGCGGCTTCGACCGCATCGTGCCCTGCGGCATCAGGGACGCGGGCACGACCTCGTTGTCGGCGGAACTGGGCCGGCAGGTGACGGTGGACGAGGTCGTACCGATCGCCCGGGAGGCGGTGTTCGAGGCCCTGGACGGCACGTTGCCGATCACGGACCGGTGGATCCGCCGCGCGGTGCCGGAGGTCGAGGGAGTCACGTTCCAGTTGGCGCACTGAGGTTTCCCGAGGTACGGCGGGTTTCCGGGGTACGGCGGGTTTCCGCAGGTATGGCGGTTCTCCGCAGGATGGCGGCCCGGCTCGCCCGGGCAACACCTCCGGCCGGCTCGTGACCGGCGGGCCGCATCGGCGTGTCGACTCCCCGACGAGCGGCGCATCCCTGAAACGACGACACGCCGAACCACATCCCGCCAAACCGCCAACACACCCAACGCCACCCGCACCCACACAGGCCCCTAGCGAAACCCCGCGTGTCGACCCCCCAACGAGCCCCACCTCCCCAACCGACGACACGCCGAAGCCCCGACAATCCCTCAGCCACCAGCGAAACCCGGCGAGTCAACCCCAGCGAACCCCACTTCCCCGAGGCGACGACACGCCGAACCACATCCCCGCCAAACCGACGACACACCGACACACCGAGCGCCGGTCGAGCTCGCTCAGCCGGCGTCTGACGCTCGGTGTGTCGACGGTTCGTCGACCCCTTCGCTGCCGTCCCGCTAGGCGGTCACGCCAGTTGCGGGGCGATGTCGCTGGCCACCAACTCGATTTGGTCCAGGTCGGACAGGTCCAGGAACTGCAGGTACGCCGTTGTGATGCCGGTGCGTTCGCGCCACACGCCGATCTTGTCCACGACCTCGCCCGGCGTGCCCGCAAAACCGTTGGCGCGCAACTCCTCCGGCGTGCGGCCCAGTACTTCCGCGCGGCGGGTGAACTCCGCTTCGTCCTTGCCGACGCACAGCACCAGCGCAGTCGAGCGGCGCATCGACTTGGGGTCCCTGCCGATCGCCGTACACGCCTCGTCGACGCGGGCGAACCGCGCCGCCGCCGTGTCCACGTCCACGAATGCCGAGTTGAACTCGTCCGCGTACTTCGCGGCCAACGCCGGGGTGCGCTTCGGGCCGCCGCCGCCGATGATCACCGGTGGGCGCGGGTCCTGGGCGGCGCGGACCAGCGCGGGTGAGTCCGTCACCTGGTAGTGCTTGCCCTGGAAGGAGAACGTGTCACCGGACTTGGCCTGCCAGATGCCGGTGATGATCGCCAGTTGTTCCTCGAGGATGTCGAAGCGGTCCTTCGTCGACGGGAACGGGATGCCGTACGCCGCGTGTTCGTCGGCGTACCAACCCGCCCCCAGGCCGAACTCGACCCGGCCACCGGACATCTGGTCGATCTGCGCCACCGCGACCGCCAGCGGGCCCGGGTAGCGGAACGTCGCCGCCGTGACGAGTGTGCCCAGGCGGATGGTGTCGGTGTCCCTGGCCAGGCCGGCCAGTGTGATCCACGCGTCCGTCGGTCCCGGTTCCCCGCTCGCCGAACCCATCTTGAGGAAGTGGTCGGACCGGAAGAACGCGTCGTAGCCGGCGTCTTCCGCGCACCTGGCTACCCGAAGCAAGTCGACGTAGGTGGCCCCCTGTTGGGGCTCGGTGAAGATCCTGAGCGCGAAGGTGTCCACGGATGCCTAGATTATCCAGTCTCGTCGACCGCCCGACGGGGTGTTCAACGACGCCGGGCGCGGTGCGCCGAGCGGGACTTCGACTCCGACCGCGGGTCCGTTTCCCCAGGTCGACGGAGGCGTTCCAGCATGCGGATGATCGTGCTGGACACCTCGGCGCTGGCCTTTTTCGGGTCGTCGGCACGTGCGATGAGCGTCGCACCCGCCGTGAGGGAACCGAACAGCAACCGTGCTGTTACCTCGACGGGCAGGTCCTCCAGCTCACCGCTGTCGACCAGCGCCTGGATGCCGGCCCGGACCAGGCCGAAGCTGAAGTGGTCCTCGGCTTCCCGCCAGCGTTCCCAGCCCATCACCACAGGCGCCTCGTGGATGACGATCCGCTGGTAGGACGGGTCGAGGCAGATGTCGATGTAGTGCCGGATGCCGTTCATGGCCCGTTCCCACGGGTCACCGGGGCCGACGACGATCTCCGCGAGCCGCGTCATCACGGTGCTCTCCACGGCGTCGAACGCGGCCTCGAACAGCGCCTGTTTGCCGCTGAAGTGGTGGTACAGCGCGCCTTTCGTCACCCGGGCGCGCTTGGCGACCTCGTCCAGCGACGTGTTCGCGTAACCGCGCTTGGTGAAGAGATCGACAGCACTGTCCACCAGGGCGTGCCTGGTGGACTCCGAGTACTCCAACCGCCGCGACCTCACTGTCACCATCGACACAACTTTACGACATACCGACGGTACGTACCGGTGGTACGTTCTAGTCAGGTTCCATACCGAGAGTATGCCGCAAACCCGCGGTATGACCCCGGTCACGGAGGGGAGGGCAGATGAGCTGGGAGGACTTCTACCGGAGGCGGGACGCGATCAGCTCGGTGCTGGCGTTCGCGCAGCGCACTGAGGGGGCCGACCTGCCGTTCGAGGAACTCGACGACGTACCGGCGGTGTTCGCCGACCGCGAGGAACTCGCGTTGGCGTTGCAGTACAAGTGGTCGCAGGCGTTGCAGGGGCGCGTCGCCGTGGCATTGTCGGACGCCGAGCGCGCGCTGGACGTCGACCACGTGGAGGCCGTCGCCGCCGCGTGGCGCACGACGGCTGCCGAGCAACCGGCGCTGCGGCGGCTGCTGGACGGCTACCGGGGCGGCCCGGCGTTCCGCGAGGCCGTGCGCGCCGAGCAGCGCATGATCGCGCACGCGGCGGGCCTCGCCGAGAACGACGAGCCGGCCGACGAGGCAGCCCGGATCGGCGCCGCGTTCATCGCACTGGTCCGTGGGGTGCCGACACAGCGCACCACCCGCCACCGCAACCCGGTCGAACAGCTGCTCCGCCGCCTGGTCGCGAGCTGAGCGAACCGACAGCCGGTCGAGCCGCGCCAGACAAAGCCGCACCGGGTAAGCCCCACCAAATCGCGCCGCACCGGGCTCGCCGCACCGGTGGAGCCGCGCCAAGCCATCCGCGCCGCGGGCACGTCGAGCCGGGCACGCCGCGATCCGGCGGCCCGCTCGGCCGCTCGGCGGCGCGGTCGCTCCCGCGCTACTCCGCCGTGCTCATCACCGCGAACGTCGCGCCCTGGGGGTCCGCGCACACCGCGATACGGCCGTACGGCGTGTCCGTCGGCTCGCCGGGGACCGCGCCACCCTGGGCGTGCACCGTCGCCACCGCCTCGTCCGTGTCGCGCACCGCGAAGAACGTGCCCCACTGGGCCGGTGCGCCTGCCGGGCCTTCGCTGATGCCGGCGACGTCGCGGCCGGCGACGCGCAGTGTCGTGGTGTCGAAGTCAGGTGAGACCGGGTCGCTGATCTCCACGCCGAACGCCGCCGCGTAGAACTTGCGCGCCGTCGCCGGGTCGGGGGTGGCCAGTTCGTTCCACACGAACGCGCCGGGTTCGTTGGCGATTCCGGCGCCGACGTTGCCCTTCGACTGCCACGCGCCGAACATCGCGCCCGTCGGGTCGAGCAGCAGGGACATGCGGATCTCGTCGGCACCGGGGACGTTGACCACGCCGGTGAGCGACTGGCCGCCCAACTCCGTCACCGACGCGTCCAGCGCGGGCACGTCGTCGGTGAGCAGGTACGTGGCCCACGCCGGCGGCTGCGGCGGGCCCGGCGGCGTGATGATGCCGGCAGCTTTCCGGCCGTGCAGCAGCGCCGTCGTGTAGAAGTGCTGGTCGGCCGGTGCGACGTCGTACTCCCAGCCGAACAGCGCCGTGTAGAACGCCATCGCCGCCTCGCGGTCCGGCGTCCACAGGTCCACCCAGCACGGCGTGCCGCGCTGGTATTCGGTGATCTGGCTCATGGCGCCCAGCGTCCCATCGGAGTCCGACAGTCGCAGGCCTGGCGCGACAAGCTACCAAATAGTAGGTATATGCCATGACAGCGTGGTCGGAGCAGGACATGCCGGATCAGACCGGACGTACGGTCCTGGTCACCGGCGCCAACTCGGGCATCGGACTGGAGATCGCCAGGGCGCTGGCCGGCCACGGCGCGCGCGTGCTGTTGGGCTGTCGGTCGGCCGACCGGGGCGCCGCGGCCGCCCGGGAGGTCGGCGGCGAACTGGTCCTGCTGGACCTGGCCGATCTGAGCAGTGTGCGGGCAGCCGCCAAGCAGGTCCGGGAAATGACCGGGGACCGGCTGGCCGCTCTGGTGAACAACGCGGGTGTGATGATGACGCCGAAGCTGGCCACCGTCGACGGCTTCGAGTCGCAGTTCGGCACGAACCACGTCGGCCACGCCGCGCTCACCTGGCTGCTGATGCCGGCACTGGCCGGTGGGCGGGTGGTCACCATGTCCAGCCCGGTGGCGCGCGTCGGGCAGGTCGACGTCGCCGACCCGAACTTCGAGCACCGCCGCTACCTGCCGACGACCGCGTACGGCCAGTCGAAGCTGGCCAACCTGCTGTTCGCGTTCGAGCTGGACCGGCGGCTGCGGCACGCCGGCCGGGACGTCAGCAGCATCGCCGCGCACCCCGGCTACACGGACACCAAGCTGATCGCCAACATGGCGGGCGCACGCAACCCCGGTCCGCTGGCCAACGTCATCGAGTTCGTCGGCGGGCTGGGCAACAAGCTGATCGCGCAGAGCGCCGCCGCCGGGGCGCTCCCCGCGCTGTACGCGACCACCATGCCGGACGCGCACGGCGGCGAGTACTACGGCCCGGACGGCCTGTTCGAGCTGTACGGCCACCCCAGGCTGGTGCGGCCACCCCGGCTGGCCACCGACTCCGACCTGGCCGCACGGCTGTGGGAACGCACCGCCGCGCTGTCCGGCGTGGCACCCGACCCCGAGTGACCCTGCTCACGGCGGCGGCCAGCGTAAAGTTGCGGTCGTGACGGTTGCGCCGGACGGACGGAAGCTGCTGCGACTGGAAGTTCGCAACAGCCAGACGCCCATCGAGAAGAAGCCATCGTGGATCAAGACGAAGGCCCGGATGGGCCCGGAGTACACCGAGCTGAAACAGCTGGTGCGCCGGGAGGGCCTGCACACGGTGTGCGAGGAAGCCGGCTGTCCCAACATCTACGAGTGCTGGGAGGACCGGGAGGCCACGTTCCTCATCGGTGGCGACCAGTGCACCCGGCGGTGTGACTTCTGCCAGATCGACACCGGCCGCCCGGCCGACCTGGACCGCACCGAGCCGCGCAAGGTCGCGGAGTCGGTGCAGGCGATGGGTTTGCGCTACGCGACGGTCACCGGCGTCGCCCGCGACGACCTGGCCGACGGCGGCGCGTGGCTGTACGCGGAGACGGTCCGCCGGATCCACACGCTCAACCCGGGCACCGGCGTCGAGCTGCTGATCCCGGACTTCAACGCCGTGCCGGAGCAGTTGGCCGAGGTGTTCGGCTCGCGGCCGGAGGTGTTGGCGCACAACCTGGAGACGGTGCCGCGGATCTTCAAGCGCATCCGCCCGGGCTTCCGGTACGAGCGTTCGCTGGCCGTGCTGACGGCCGCCCGCGAGGCCGGGCTGGTCACGAAGTCCAACCTGATCCTGGGCATGGGCGAGACGCCCGACGAGGTCGTCGACGCGATGCGCGCCCTGCACGAGGCCGGCTGCGAGATCCTGACGATCACCCAGTACCTGCGGCCGTCCGTGCGGCATCACCCGGTCGACCGGTGGGTGAAGCCGGAGGAGTTCGTGGAGCACCAGCGGACGGCCGAGCGCATCGGCTTCTCCGGCGTGATGGCCGGACCGCTGGTGCGGTCGTCGTACCGGGCGGGCCGGCTGTACGCGCAGGCTATGGCGCACCGCGGCGAGTCGGTCCCGGAGAACCTCGCGCACCTGACCCAGGCCGGCCCGGCAGCGCAGGAGGCCAGCTCCCTGCTGGCGCGGTAGCACCCCGGAACACCCGGCGCGCAAGCGATTGCGCGCGCGCCGGTAACCGACCGGGCTGGTTACTCCGTGGTCGATTCGTCGGCGGGCGGCGCGTCAGTGGGCGGACGGTGCGTGGGCGGTTGGTCCGTGGGCGGGTTGTCGCCCATCTGCACGCCCGGCAGGCTCGCCACGAAGTCCGCGCCGAAGGCCGAGGACGGCGTGTGCGCTCCCGGCGTCACTCCACCCGCGACCAACCGCGCCATCCCGGCCACCACGGCCTCCGCCGTGAAGCCGTAGACCGCGGGCGTCGTCAGTGCCCCGCTGACCGCGCGGCCGTCCGGGTGCCGCACCCGGCCCCACACCTCGGCCCGGCCGGTGGTCTGCCGGTCCACACTGGGCCCGTTGACCAGCCGGTCCACCAACGACAGTCCGGCTTTGCGCACCGATGGCATGTTCAGCAGCGGCGCCAGGAACTGC
>DASZXM010000611.1:0-5235 GCA_035546415.1 Pseudonocardiaceae bacterium | reverse complement strand
GTCACCAGGAGCGCCCGGTCCGCCGCGACCAGCGCCGACCGGGTCAGCTGACCCAGCGACGGCGGGCAGTCCAGCAGCACCAGCTGGTACTCCGGATCACCGTCGGCGACCAGGCCGTTGATCTGTTCCAGCGCCTTGGCGAGCTTGCCGAGTTTCTGCGCCCCCGGCTCCGGATGGTTGAGGGCTTCGACCTCCTCGGAGCCGACGAGCACGTCCAACCCTTCGCCCCACGGGCTGGGCGCGACCGCCGAACGCAGCGTGGCGAGGCTCGGCCTGGCCAACACGTCCACCAGACTGCCCTCTGTGTCGGCGGGATCGAGGGTTGCCGTCGAGTTGCACTGCGGGTCGAGGTCGACGACCAGCGTCTTCACCCCGCGCCGCAGAGCGGCCGAGGCCAACCCGAGTACCACCGTCGTCTTACCCACGCCGCCCTTGAGGCTCAGCACCGCGACCGTATGCACGAATGGCAGCTTAGATTGGTCTGGCAAGAACGGACGGCCCCCATGTGGCGGATCGGTCACGATCGTGTCGTGATCACCCGGCTGGCACAGTGGCCTCGGCCGTCGCGGGCACCGTGGGCGTGGTCGACGCGGGCCGGAGCAGCAGCAGTACCCCGGTGCCGACCATGCCGGCGCAGATCACCAGCAGCAGGATGCGGTAGTCGACGACCGCGATCAGCGTGGCGCCCAGCCCGATCGACGCGGTCTGCGGTCCGGACAGGATCAGGTTCGCCGCCGCCTGCACGCGGCCCTGCAACCGCGGTGGCGTGTACCGCTGCATCCCGGTGCCCCAGCCGACGACGAACAGCGGCACGCCGAACCCGAGCACGGCCGTCCCGGCCATCACCGCCGCCATCGAGTGCAGGACCATCGCGAGCGCACCCACGCCGACCAGGGCCAGTCCCACGCCGACCGTGCGGGCCTCGCGCAGCCTGCGCAGCACCCGCGCGGCCACGACGCCGCCCACGACCGCACCGGCTCCCTGCACGGTGTCGATCACGCCGTAGAACGACGGCGACCGGTGCAGGCCCTGGTCCACGATGGCGAAGCCGACCGTCTCGAACAAGCCGATCACGCCGAACGCCACCCCGCCGACGACGGCCAGTTGCAACAGCACCGGCACCACCCGGATGTGCCGGAACCCGGCCGTCAGCTCGGTGGCCAGCCGGCCGGTCCTCGGCTCCGGTTCGGACTCGGTGACGCGGATGCCGGCGAGCGCCAGCGCCGCGAGGGCGAACACGGCCGTGTCCACCAGTGCCAGGCCGTGCCCGCCGAGGACGGTGTACAGGCCGGCGCCCAGCAGCGGGGACAGCAGCCGCTGGCCCTGGGTGAGCGTCTGCAGGATCGCGTTGGCCCTGCCCAGCTGGTCGTCGGGCAGCATGTCCTTGAGCAGGGCGCCACGGCTGGCGGCCAGGACGTCCGTCGCCATCCCGGTGGCCGCGGCGACCGTGTAGATCAGCCACAGCTGCGGCCGCCCGTGCACGGCCAGCAGGGACAGCACGACGGTGCCGATGGTCAGGTTGGTGGCGATCAGCACCGGCTTGCGCCGTGTCCGGTCGACCAGGTGGCCACCCAGCGGCGCGAGCAGCGTCGGCAGTCCGAGTGCCAGGAACACGCACCCGGCCAGTGCGTTGCTGTGCGTCAGGTCCTTGGCCCAGATGCCCAACGCCAGCCACAGCGCGTTGGCCCCGAAGCTGGACAGCCCCTGCCCGGCCACCAGCATTTGGAACCGACGATCCCCCAGGGCGCCCATGTCACTGGTTCCGAGGCGGCGGCGGGTTGAGGAACATGGCGGTGAACAGCCGCACCTGGCGGGCGCCCTCGGGACGCAGTTCGGGGTGCTCGTGCCGCTCGATGTGCTCGTCCATCAGCTTGATGATCTGGTCGCGGATCTCCTGCGCCTCCTCGATCGTGAGGTAGACCGTGCCGGCCGCGATGCCGGTGGGCTTGCGCCACTCCTGGGGCTCGGCGTCCCTGCGCTTGATCCGGGAGCGGATGGCCTCGAACTCGTGGTCGAGGAACGCCTCGGTGGTGGCCTCGGCCGCGAGCCTGCCCTCCAGGTCGAGGCCCTCACCGGACCAGGACTGCTCCCTGGTGGTCAGCTTCCAGGGCTTCTCCCGGCCCTGCCCGCCTTCGGCCTCGGTGATGAAGTCGTACTTCGCCAGCATGTTGAGGTGGTAGGAGCAGCTCGCGACGCTCTCGCCGGTCGCTTCCGCGCACCGGGTCGCGGTCGCCGAGCCCTCCGAGTCGAGCACGTTGAGCAGCTTCCAGCGCAACGGGTGCGACAGGGCGCGCAAACGCTTGGGATCTCGGATGATGTCGCGAGGCTGGTCGTCGGCCATGGTCGCAAGGTACCTTTCTAAAGAACCCATTCGCAAGGTTTCTTGTTACTCTGGCCGCGAACTCGGTTCGCCAGGTGTGAACCGCCGTTGTGGACTGCGGGCGGCCGCCGCGATGGTGGCGGACGTGCTGGGACAACGCGACTTCCGGCTGCTGTGGATCGGGGAGACGACCAGCAGGCTGGGCAGCAACGTCACGCAGGTCGCGCTGCCGCTGGTCGCTGTCGTCACGCTGCACGCGTCCACGTTCACCGTCGGGCTGCTGGCCGCCGCGGGCTGGCTGCCGTGGCTGCTGGTCGGCCTGCCGGCCGGCGCCTGGGTGGACCGGTTGCCGCGCCGCCCGGTGCTGCTGGCCTGCGACGCGGTGTCGGCCGTGGCCTACGTGTCGGTGCCGGTCGTGGCCTGGCTGCACCTGTTGACGATGGCGCAACTGGTCGCCGTGGCGCTGGTGGCCGGCACCGCGGGCGTCTTCTTCGGCACGGCGTACCGCGTGTACCTGCCGGGCCTGCTCCCGCCCGCCGATCTCGCCGCCGGGAACGCCGTGCTGCAGGGCAGCGAGTCGGCGGCGCAGCTGGCCGGCCGGAGCCTGGGCGGTGTGCTGGCACAGTGGCTGGGTGCGGTGACCGGCCTGCTGGCCGACGCCGTCAGCTTCGTCGTGTCCGCCGGGTGCCTGCTGGCGATCCGGATGCGGGAACCCGCTCGGTCGCCCCGGCCGCCGACCCGGCTGCGCCAGGAGATCGGCGAAGGACTGCGCTGGGTGGTCGGCGACCGGTACCTGCGGGCGCTGGGCGCGTTCGCGGCCGTCGCCAACTTCGGGCTCACCGGGTACCAGGCCCTGCAGGTGCTGTTCGGCGTCCGCGTGCTGCACGCGCCACCGGCGCTGGTCGGTGTCGTCGTCGCGGCGTCCGGGGTCGGCGGGATGCTCGGCGCGCTGGTGGTCAGCCGACTGGTCCGCCGCGTCGGCACGGCCCGCGGGCTCGTCGTCCTCATCCTGGTGACGTGGCCGTTCGGCATGCTGATCCCGCTCGCGTTCCCCGGGCCCGGCCTGGTGCTGCTGGCGCTGGGCAACGCTGTCCTGGCCGCGGGCGCCGTCGCCACCAACGTCGTCGCGGCCGGCTTCCGGCAGACGTACCCGCCGGAACGGCTGCGCGGCCGCGTGATGGCGACGTCGACGGTGATCGCCACCGTCGCCGATCCGATCGGAGCCGTCGTGGCCGGTGCGGTCGGCACGGCGCTCGGCGTCCGGGCCACGGTCTGGATCATGATCGGTGTGGTGCTGGCCGCCGGGGTGATCGTGCTGGCCGGTCCGGTGCGGCGCGGTCGGGATCTGCCCACCGCCGCCCGGGCCGCGGCGAACACCGCTGGTGGCGGCCCATAGACTGCCCGCCATGCGACCGGACGCGGTGTACCGCGTGCTCGAGGCCGAGGTGGCGGCCGCCCGGGAACGCCGGGGCGGCCGGCCGCCCCGCGTGTTGGACGTCGGCGGCGGCAGCGGCGTGTGGGCCGTGCCGCTGGCCACGGCCGGTTGCGCCGTCACCGTCGTGGAGCCGAGCCCGAACGCGCTCGCCACGCTCCAGCGCCGGGCCACCGAGGCGGGCGTGTCCGGGTGGATCACGGCCGTGCAGGGGGACACCGACGCGCTGTCCCGCCTGGTGTCCGACGGCGACGCCGATCTCGTGCTCGGGCACGGCGTGCTGGAGGTCGTCGACGACGCCGCGAGCGCGGTCGCCGCGCTGACCGCCGCGTGCGCTCCGGACGGCGCCGTGTCCGTGCTGGTCGCCAACCGCTACGGCGCCGTGCTGCACCGGGCCATCGCCGGCCGGCTGGTGGACGCGCGCCGCCTGCTGGACGACGATGCCGGCCAGTTGCCCGGGTCCGGTGAGCCGGTGCGCAGGCGGTTCGACGTCGACGGGCTGGCCGCCGTGCTGCGCGACGCCGGGCTGGACGTCGAGATCCTGCAGGGCCACGGCCTGGTGTCCGACCTGGTGCCCGGTTCAGTGCTGGAGGCCAACCCGGGCGCCGCGGAAGCGTTGGCACAGTTGGAGTTCGCCGCCGCGACCCGTCCGCCGCTGCGGGACGTCGCCGCGCGGCTGCACGCGCTGGGCCGCCGAACCGGGTAAAACGTCCGACGGCCTGTCTACACTGCGGCGACGACGACAATGGGGAGCGCGCCGTGGGTAGGAGTGGCGGTCTGCCGCGCGACGCCGCCGGCCGGTATCTGGTCGACGAGGTCGACCCGGCGAGCTGGCCGGACGACACCGGCTGCGGCATCCTGCACGTCGACATGGACGCCTTCTACGCGTCCGTGGAGATCCGCGACCGCCCCGACCTGGTGGACAAGCCCGTCGTCGTGGGCGGCATCGGGCCGCGCGGCGTCGTGTCGTCGGCCAACTACATCGCCCGCCGGTTCGGCGTGCGCTCGGCGATGCCGACGTCCACCGCGCGGCGGCTGTGCCCGCAGGCGGTGTACCTGCCGACGAACTTCACCGCGTACCGCGAGGTGTCCAGCGGTGTCATGGCGATCTTCCGCGAGCTGACCCCGTTGGTCGAGCCGCTCAGCCTGGACGAGGCGTTCCTGGACGTCACCGGCGCGCTGCGACGCACCCGGATGACTCCGGCGCAGCTGGGCAGCCGCATCCGTGCCCGGGTCGCCGAGGAGCACCGGATCTCGTGCTCGGTCGGTGTCGCGTCGACGAAGTTCCTCGCCAAGCTCGCGTCCGGCATGGCGAAACCGGACGGCATGCTCGTCGTGCCGCGCGACAGCGGCCTGGAGTTCCTGCACCCGCTGCCGGTGTCCGCACTGTGGGGCGTCGGCGCGCGGACAGCCGAACAGCTGGCCCGGGTCGGCCTGAGCCGGGTGGCCGACGTGGCGGCGACGCCGTTGCCGCGGCTGCGGC
>DASZXM010000610.1:0-4436 GCA_035546415.1 Pseudonocardiaceae bacterium | reverse complement strand
GTCGTGCCGGTCCTCGACGATGCACTGCCGGATCCGCGCCGCGATGTCGTCCAGCGCCTCGTCCCAGCTGACCCGCTCCCAGCCGCCCGCACCACGTTCTCCGATGCGCCGCAACGGGTACAGGATTCGCTCCGGGTCGTTCACCTGGTTGATCGTCGCCGGGCCCTTGGCGCAGTTGCGGCCCCGGGAACCCGGGTGCGCGGGGTTCCCCTCGACCTTCGCGACGGACAGGTCGTCCTTGTCCACGTAGGCCAACAGCCCGCAGGCGCTCTCACAGTTGAAGCAGGTGGTGGGGACCAGCATGAAGTGGCGTTCGACCTTGCGCGGGTGGGCCTTGGCGTCGTAGGTGACGACGTCGTCCCACTGCTCCACTGGTGGGAAGTTGCGCAGCTGTTCGTGGCTGCGCGCACCGGGGAGCTTCATGCCACCTCCACAGGGGTTGGACGGATCAGGACAGCGGGACGTCTTGCGCGGCCCGCACGAACACGCTCTCGTAAGCGAGCAGTGCGGGCTGCACCAGGACACCGGCGGCGACCGCGACGACCGGCACGCCGGCCCAGCCGAGCACCGCGAACGTGAACGCGAGCACGGCGACACCGATGCCTCCGGCCCAGAAGGTGCGTGCGTAGCGGCCCCGCACGGCCATGGCGGCAGCCGCCGCGGCGTTGGCGGTGGTGTGCCGGCCCAGGTACTCCAGCAGCACCATCAGGACGTGTCCGGCGGCGGCCAGGGTCACAGCGGCGGCCAGTAGCGTGCCAGCGGCTCCGTGGAGGCCTGCGGCCTGCCCGGCCAGCAGCAGCGCACCGCCGCCGACCATGACGGCCTGCACGCCCAGCAGCCAGAACAGCAGCGGTGACTGCCACAGGTCGCGGCCCTCGGCCTGGCCGAACAGGAACGCCGTGTAGCCGGCGACCATCGCCGCGACCGGGAGCACCGGGATCGCCAGGCCGGTCAGCACCGCGCCGGCCGTCGGCCCGGCGAGCACGCCGAGCGTGCCCAGCACACCGATGATCAGCCAGATGCCGAACAGCGCGGCTCCCAGTCCCAGCACGACCGAGCCCCAGAACAGCCAGGACCGTGGGTTCGGTTTGAGCAGGATGTACAGGAACCGCTCGGGTCGCTTGAGGTCGACGACCAGCAGCACACCGGTGGCCGCGATGCCGGCGACCCCGATGGCCGGTGCGACGACCGAGCCGACGGCTCCCAGGTCGATCCCGAGCAGGTGGGCCAGCGCGGCGAGCAGCATCGCCCCGCCGGCGACCGCCTTGGTCCACAGGTAGGTCGTCACCCGCCAGCCCCACGGGCGTGGGTGTGCCGTGTTCAGCGTGGTCCTGGCGTGCGTCACCCGATCAGTGGGCAGGTCGGCCGCGACCTCGGCGCGGTGGGCATCCGGCGTGGCGAAGATGTACCCGTTGTTCGCCGGTGCCGCGAGCGGATCGAGCACGGCCCGGTCGGCGCCGAGGTAGAACACGTTCGGACCGGTGTGCTGCTCCGGGGCGCGCACGCTCACCGGGTTGGTGTTCACCAGCCGGGCGACGCCAGACTCCGGGTCGTCCAGGTCGCCGACCCAGATGGAGTGCGTCGGGCAGACCACGACGCACGCCGGCTCCAGGCCGGCGTCGACGCGGTGCGCGCAGAAGTTGCACTTGGCCGCCGTATGGGTGTCCTCGTCGATGTAGATCGCGTCGTAAGGGCAGCCCTGCAGGCAGCTCTTGCAGCCGATGCACCGGTCCCGATCGAAGTCGACGATGCCGTCCTCGCGGGTGAACAAGGCCTTGGTGGGGCAGATCTTCACGCACGGCGCGTCCGTGCAGTGGTTGCACCGCATCACGCCGAAGTCCCGGGTGGTCGCGGGGAACTCACCGGAGTCGACGTACTTCACCCACGTCCGGAACTGTCCGACCGGGACCTCGTGCTCGGTCTTGCAGGCGACGGTGCAGGCGTGACAGCCGATGCACGTCCGCTGGTCGATCGCGAAGCCGTACCGCATACCGATGACGCTATGGCCCGAACGGCCGCCCGGGAGCCCCTGTCCGGCTTCGGTCCCCCAAAGCCGGACTTTGGACCCCAAGCTCAGGCTCCGGCGACCGCCAGCACGTCGCGCAGCACGCCGGTCAACTGCCGGCCCGCGGGCCACACGGCGCGGAGCCTGCGGTTCAGCTCGGCGCCCTCGATCTCGACCGTCACCAACCGGCCGTCCGCGACCTCGGCCGCGACCGCCAGCGAGCTGACCACCGCCGGTCCGACGCCCGCCTCGACCGCCGCCTTGATGGCCGTGGTCGAGGACAGCTCGACCACCGGCGCCACCATCGAGCCGTGCGCGGCGAGCACCGCTTCCAGCGTGTCCCGGGTGCCGGAGCCGAGTTCGCGCGCCACCAGCGGTGTCCGCGCGAGTTCCGCCTGCGACACCGGCCGGTTCCGCGTCGCCCAGCGGTGCCCCGCCGGAACGACGAGACACAGGTGGTCCTGCGCCACGGTTTCCGAGCGCAGGCCCTCGGGTTGGCCCGGCCCTTCGATGAACCCGATGTCCGCCGCGTCGTCGAGCACCAGCCGTGCCACGTCGGCCGAGTTCGCCACCCGCAGGGCGACGGTCGCCCCTGGTCGGCGGTGGCGCAGTTCGACCAGCCAGTGCGGCACGAGGTACTCGGCGATCGTGAGGCTCGCGGCGATGCGCAGCCGCTGCTCGTGGTGCGCGCGCAGGGCGCCGACACCGGCGTCCAGCCGGGTCGCCGCGCGCACGACGTCCCGTGCCCAGTCGGCGACCATGGCGCCCTCGGCGGTCAGCCGGGACCCGGCAGCCGACCGCTCGATCAACGCCAGGCCCAGCAGTCGTTCCAGGTTCCGGATCCGGGAACCGGCGCCCGGCTGCGAGATGCCGTGCTCCCGGGCCGCCTGTCCGAGACTGCCCAGCCGGGCGACCGACAGCAGCAGCTCCAGGGCGCCGATCTCGGGCATCCGCGCGGACAGCTGCCCCTGCCGGGCACCGTGGTCGCTCTGCGGTGCTCCCGGCTCACAGCCCGGACCGATCACGCGCTTCGCCGTCGTCGACATGCACACCTACCTGGATGCGAGGGAGATCAGGTCGAGAACGTCCCGGAACGGCCGGTAGCCGCTGTCCGCCGACAGTCGCACCGACCGGCACCACCGGTAGTACCGGCTGAGGTCGGCGTCGAGGCCCAGCCCGTACAGCTCGACGGCGCCGCCGTCCTCCAGTCCGGCCACCACGTCGAGCAGATGCCGGTCGAGGTAGTCGTCGCCGTTGGCCAGCGCGGTGGCCCTGTCCATCGGGCTGCCGTCGCCGAGCACGACCAGCAGCCTGCGCCGCGCGGGCCGGGCGCGGGCGCGCCGCGCCGCCCAGGCGACGGCCTCGCCGTCCACGCCCTCCCGGAACAGGTCGCCGGCCAGCAGGCCCGCGATGGCCCGCCGGGACCGACGCCAGCTGACCGCTGCGTCCTTGAACACCAGGTGACGCCGTTCGTTGAGCCGACCGGGGCCCGGGGGTCCGCCGGCACGCTGCCAGTCGCGCCGCACCCGCCCACCGTGCCATGCGGCGGTCGTGAAGCCGAGCACCTCGCTGTCCGCGCCGGCCAGTTCCAGTGCTCGCGTGCACACGTCGACGAGGACCGCGATGTCCTCGCGGTGCGCCTTCATCGACCCCGAACAGTCGATCAGGAAGGTGACCAGCACGTCCGCGACCGGCGTGGTGCGCTCGACGCGGAACAGCCGGCGCTCGTCCGGCGAGGTCACCAGCCGGGCCAGCATGCGGCCGTCCAGCCTGCCCTCCTCGTGCGCACCGTCCCAGCCGTCGGCGACCGGCACGGCAAGCAGTGCGGTCAGGTCCCGCACCAGGCGGGTGATCGGCACGCGCCACTCGGCGACCCGCCGGTCCAGCGCCGCCCGGTGGTCGGCGAGCAACTGCGCCCGCAGCAGGGTGACGACGTCCCGCTCCTCGTCGTACGCCGTGCTGAACACGCGATAGCCGGCGTGGTCGCCGCCGGGCGCCGTCGCGTTGTCCCCCACCGGATTCGCCGGGTCACCGACACCGTCGCCGCCGTCCGGTTCGGGCAGCAGCAGCGATGCCCAGCCCTCGCCGTCGTCCTCGGCGTCGGCACCGGGGTCGTCGGACGCCGGTCCGCGGCACAGGTCGGCGACGGTCCGCGCCAGTGAACGGGCGTGGCGGGCGAAGGCCCGCTGGTCGAAGCGGGCGCGGCGCAGGCCGGCCAGGTCGGTGCCGATCCGGGGCGCGAGTGCGGCGCGGGTGGCCTCGATCAGGTCCTCGGTCTGTTCGACCACCGGCTGGCCGCAGATCCGTGCCCGACACACCTGGGCGACGGTGTACAACAGCAGGCCCCGGGCGGACTCCGTGGCGCCTGCGTGGTGTGCGGCCAGCGACCACTGTTCGTGCCCACGCCGCAGGTTGGCCGCAACGCCGGCCA
>DASZXM010000609.1:0-2889 GCA_035546415.1 Pseudonocardiaceae bacterium | reverse complement strand
CCCCCGAAGACGCGGCTGCCACCTCGCCGAACGGTCGACACGCCCGAGGTTTCAAAGCCCGCGCGCCGTCCCCGGTAACCGCCAGCCGCCGCGAGGTTCCGCGCGGCATGGCGGCAGCTTCTCGCTGGACGGTCGACACGCGCGCGTGGAAACCGCACGCCGTCCGGCGTGTCGACCTTTCGCCGCGAGTCCCAGCGACTCCCAGGGACTCTGTCTGCTCCGGGCTAGTTCTCGCCGGCCGTGGGTCAGTTGCCGCCGATTGTGGGCGGGGCCGTTCGGTCCGGCTTACCGAAGATGTCTTTGACGTCGCCGGAGATTCGGGTTTTGGCCTTGTGCTCCTGGTCGCCGCCACCCTGCGCACCGCGCATGCCTCCCATGCCGCCCATGCCCATCGGCGTGCCACCCTGTTGCTGCCCGGCCGTCGCCGAGCCGGCACCTGCGGCGCCGCCCGTTGTCGGGAGTTGGCCGGAGATGCTGCCCGTTGTCGGGTCGTCCGCTACCGCACCCGACATCGCCGGTGGGCCGGATTCCTGCGCTGACGAGCCCAAGTCCGCCGCGTGGCCCACCAACGCCGACGCGCCACCGGCTCCGCCACCGCCACCAGTCGGCATCGACGCGTGCGCCGCGGCCGCCGGTGCGTGGTGCGCCGGGGACTGGGACGCCGCGTGCGTCGCCTGCGTCGGGGCTGGCGTGTGCGTCGGGGCTGGCGTATGTGTGGGGGCTGGCGTGTGCGTCGGGGCAGGTGCGGGCGTGGGAACCGGGGTCGGCTTGGGAACCGGGGTCGGCTGCGGCACCGGTCGCGCCACTTCCTGCTTCGGTGGCGACCAGTTCTGTTCCGGCATCTTGTGCTGCATCGTCACGCCCG
The DNA here is from genome assembly GCA_035546415.1 of Pseudonocardiaceae bacterium. GTDB lineage: Bacteria > Actinomycetota > Actinomycetes > Mycobacteriales > Pseudonocardiaceae > DATEPR01. The sequence goes on along the minus strand of DASZXM010000609.1, from coordinate 2,024 downwards.
CGAACGGCTGTCCACCCTGGACGTCCCGGCACAGCTTCGTGAATGCCGACAACACATCCTTGACCGCGTCGTGCAGCTGTTCGGTCGGCTCCGACACGTCCTGCAGGTGTCCCTTCGCCCGCGACTCGCCGGCCACCGGAACCGTCATCGCGTCCGATGACTGCTCCGCCGTGTCCGTCAGCAGGTCCACCATCTCCTGCACGATCTGGCGGATCGAGTCCGCCGTCTTGTCCAGGGCCTCCGCCATGGCGTTCATCGCGTCGGACATGTCGTTGCCGGCCAGGCCGACCTGGCGCATGTACTCCAGGAACGAGTCCGCGTCCCTGCCCTGCCACGCCGCGTCCAGGCCACCCAACGGCGTCGTCAACCGGTGTGTGACGTCCTCGGCTGCCTTGGCGGCCGTCCGCCACCGCGCCGCCTCGTCGTGCAGGTCGGTCCACCTGCCCACCAGCGGCGCCAGGAACAGCTCCACCGGGTCGTCGACGCCGAGACGTTTCGCCAGCTGGGACACGTAGTCCAGGTGGTCACCCGCCTTCGCCGTGACGGCGTTCACATCAAGACCGTGCGCCACTGCTGCCCCCAGCCTGTGCCGCGCGGCTCACGTGCGCACTCTCGGCCCCGACCGCGCGCAGCGTCGTCGCCACTTCCTCGTCCGACGTCGAGTGCTGCGTGGCCACCTTGCGCAGGTTGCCCGCCGCCGCGTGCAGGGCGGCCGCCGCGCGGGTCACCTGCTGTTGCAGCATGTCCGCGGCACCGTTGTAGGCGTCCGCCGTGCCCAGTTGCTTGCCCACCTCACCGAACGCGGCCGACGTCAGGGGCGTGGCCCGCACCGCCTCCAACGCCTTCGTCAGGTCGTCACCGGCCTGCTCGGCCGTTTTCGCGTACCCGGTGATCCAGTCCGAGCCGACCCTGATCCCAGCCACCACCCCTCCTCCCGGCAACCGGCCGAACACGCACGACCGGCCGACGTACAACTCGGACGATCGCCCCACCGTTCAGGTTCCGTCAACAGCGGCGCCGTGTCCAGGCGTGCGGGACGGCCGACGGTCAGTTGCCGCCGTTGTTGCTGTTCGTCGGGGTGATGAACTGGCCTACGTTGTCCGGGACCGGCATCGAGTCGAACGTCTTCTGCACCGCCTGGATGCTCAGCGGCGACCCACCGCTGGGCAGCAGGCCGACGATCGACTGCGGTGCCGGCGGCACGTCACCGGTCGCCGAGCCGTCCGCGACACCCAGGATCTGCGCCGTCTGCGTGTCCGGGACGGAGAACTTCACGCCACGCGGGTCGATGACGAAGATCGGCCCGCTGTTGAACTCGTTCGCGCTGGTCGCCGCGCGGATCGCGGCACCGCCGAGCTTCGGGTTCATGAAGAACGACGTGACCTTGCCGCTGGACGTCGCCTGTCCGATCTGGACCGGCCGCATCTGCTGGTGCGTGGTCGGGTCGGGAGGCAGGTCGAGGCCGAAGTCGACGGTGACCCGCGTTTGGGCGACCGGCTTCTGCGGGTCCGAGTAGTTGGCCTGCCAGGCCAGGCACATCGCGGGCTTCTTGTCCGCCGAGATCACGCTGGGCAGCGCGCCGGGGTAGTCGCTGACGTTCACCGACAGGCCGTGGGCGACGGTACGCACCGAGTCCACGGCGTCCGGCCGGATCGGGGGGATCACGTTCCGCCCACCGGAGTTCGCGAAGCGCGCGATCTGCGCCGTCGTCTCACTGACCTGCTGCATGCCGCCGGGCACGACGATGTAGTACCGCTGGCCCTGGCCGAGCTGCTGCACCGAGAAACTCTCGCCCATCTGCAGGCCGGAGCCCTGCAGGGCCGGGTCCACCGGCTGGGCCTTGTCCAGACCGGCCGTGGGGTCCTGGATCTCCGCGACGCTCGGGATCGCGTTCAGCACGGCCGCGCTGACCACCCGGTACTGCGTCTTGTCGATGCCCAGGGCGCTGGTCACGGCCGAGTCGCTGGTGTCGACGAGCGCTCGTACGGCGCCGTCGGTCACGTGGTCGCTGGTGCCGCTCAGGC
>DASZXM010000608.1:0-1558 GCA_035546415.1 Pseudonocardiaceae bacterium | reverse complement strand
AATTGGGGTTCAAGCAATCCAGCCTTCGCCATATCACGCGGGTTCCGCGACGCACCGCCTCCAACGCCTGAGCACGGCCGCCGCTTCAATGGCATGCTGTTGTCCCCTTCACCTTTCGGCTCCAGGTTGTCGGCGACGCGTGAAAAATGACCCCGTGTCGACGGGTGAAAACTGACCCCCTCCAGGGATCTTGTGACATGACGTGGAGGGTGATCAGCGTGGAGGACTGGGCGGAGATCCGCCGGTTGTACCTGGCTGAACGGCTGTCGATCAAGGCGATCGCGCGGCGGTTGGGCCTGTCGCGTAACACGGTGCGGGCCGCGGTGCGGTCGGTGCAGCCGCCGAAGTATGTGCGGGCGGCGAAGGGTTCGATTGTGGACGCGGTCGAGCCGCGGATCCGGGAGGTGCTCAAGGAGTTCCCGGAGATGCCGGCAACGGTGATCGCGGAACGGATCGGGTGGACTCGGTCGTTGACCGTGCTCAAGGAACGGGTGCGGGAATTGCGGCCGGTGTACGCGCCGGTGGATCCGGCGTCGCGCACGACGTATTCGCCGGGCGAGCGGGCGCAGTGTGATCTGTGGGTCCCGCCGGCGCAGGTGCCGTTGGGGTTCGGGCAGGCCGCGTCGCCGCCGGTGTTGGTGATGGTGGCCGGGTATTCCCGCTGGCTGTGCGCGGCGACGATCCCGACCCGTAACACTCCAGATCTGGTGCTGGGTCAGTGGGCGGTGCTGCAACAGCTCGGGGCGGTGCCGCGGGAACTGGTGTGGGACAACGAGTCCGGAGTAGGGCACTACGGCGGTGGCCAGCCCAAGCTGACCCCGGGGTTCAACGCGTTGCGGGGCATGCTGGGCACGCGGATACGGATCCTGCGCCCTCGGGACCCGGAGTCCAAGGGGCTGGTGGAACGGGCCAACGGGTTCCTGGAGACCTCGTTTTTGCCCGGGCGCCGGTTCGCCTCGGTGACCGACTTCGACACTCAACTGGTGGACTGGCTGGCCCGGGTCAACCAGCGGGTCCGCCGCGCGTTGGACGGCGCCGCCCCGGCCGACCGCATCGGCGCGGACCGGGCCGCGATGACCGGCCTGCCACCGATCGACACGGCGACGATCGGGTGGCGGCACACGCTGCGCCTGCCGAGGGATCACTACGTTCGGGTGGACTCCTGCGACTACTCGGTGCACCCATGCGCGGTCGGACGCTTGGTGGAAGTGACCGCGGACCTGCACCAGGTACGCATCAGCCGCGGCACCGCCGTGGTCGGCGCTCACCAGCGATGCTGGGCCAGACAGCAGACCATCACCGACGAGGCCCACCGCCGCGCCGCGCTGGCGATGAGCCAGGCGTTTACCGACCGGCCCCGTGGCGGGGCCACAACGGTGGAGGTGGCCGGCCGGGACCTGGCCGAATACGACCGGCTCTTCGGCGTGGACAACGACCAGAGTGTGGAGGTGGCCTGATGACATCCGCCTGCACCCCGACGGGGCAGCTGGACACCGCCCTGACCAGTGCCGCGTCGCTGCTTACCGCCGCGGTCCTGGCCGACGCCACCGGCGGCACC
>DASZXM010000607.1:0-1586 GCA_035546415.1 Pseudonocardiaceae bacterium | reverse complement strand
CTTCTCCGCTGCCGACGTGATGGTGGTGACGCCGGTGCGCGACGGCATGAACCTGGTGTGCAAGGAGTACGTGGCCAGCCGGCACGACCTCGGTGGCGCGCTGGTGCTGTCCGAGTTCGCCGGTGCCGCCGCCGAACTGACCAGTGCGCTGCTGGTCAACCCGCACGACCTGGACGGCGTGAAGAACGCGCTGCTGACCGCGCTGACCATGGACCCGGCCGAGGGCAGGAGGCGGATGCGGGCGCTGCGGCGGCAGGTGCTGACGCACGATGTCGACCGCTGGGCCAGGTCTTTCCTGGCCGCGCTGAACCCAGTTGATCAACATGAGCCGCCGTACTGATATGGATACGCACCGATAGCACGATCGGGTGGTCGTCGATGCGAGTCGTCACGTCGAGTTCACGTCGGCGGTACCTCGGGTCGCTGGCCGGCAGCAATTTCGCCGCCCGAGGCGCGTACCAAGCGGCCGCTGGGGCGCGATGATCCGGTCAGCTACAGTGCCACCGTCCCAGGCTGGGTTGGTCTTGATCACACCGGCCTGGGACACAACCGTTCCTGAGCCCGAGAAAGCCGATAACCGTGACAGCCGAATCTCTTTCTCCTGAGTTGCGTCGCGCGCTGGTTCGGGTCGCGCGGGTACCGCGGCTGTTGGTGGCCAGCGACTACGACGGGACGCTGGCGCCGATCGTGGCTGACCCGGAACAGGCACGGGCACTGCCGGAGTCGGTGGGCGCCCTGCGGGTGCTGGCCGGACTGCACGAGACCACCGCGGCCGTCATCTCCGGCCGCGCACTGCGTGACCTGGCGACGCTGTCCCGGCTGCCGGCGGAGGTGCACCTGGTCGGGTCGCACGGCTCCGAGTTCGACGTCGGTTTCGTGCACGCGCTGGACGAGAACGCCAAGTCGCTGCACCGCAGGCTGGAACGCGAACTGGAAAGCCTCGTCGAGGGTGCCGTCGGCGTGGGCCTCGAGGTCAAGCCGGCGTCGATCGCCGTGCACGTCCGGCGGGCCGAGCCGGAGGTCGGCGAACAGATCCTGGGGGCCGTCCGGTCCGGTCCGGCGTCCTGGCCTGGCGTGTCGGTGACCGAGGGCAAGGCCGTCATCGAGCTGGCCGTCGTCGCCACGGACAAGGGCCACGCGCTGGACGTGCTGCGGCACGAGGCGGGCGCGTCGGCGGCCGTGTTCATGGGGGACGACGTCACCGACGAGCGCGCGTTCGCCCGGCTGGCCGGTCCGGACGTGGGCATCAAGGTGGGCACCGGCGAGTCGGCGGCCGAGTTCCGGGTGACCGACACGAACGCCGTGGCGACGGTCCTGGCGTTCCTGGTCGAGGAGCGCCGTGCGTGGCTGTACGGCGAGTCGGCGCCGCCGATCGAGCGGCTGTCCATGGTGGCGAACGAGACGTCCGTGGCGCTGGTGACGCCGGACGCTCGGGTGTCCTGGCTGTGCCACCCCGGGCCGGACTCGGCTGCCGTGTTCGCCGACCTGGTCGGCGGGGCGAGTGCCGGGCACTTCAGCGTCCGTCCCGCGCGCAACGGCCTGCCGCTGGGCCAGCGGTACGTGCCGGGCACGATGACCGTGGAGAC
>DASZXM010000606.1:0-1989 GCA_035546415.1 Pseudonocardiaceae bacterium | reverse complement strand
ATCGTCCGGGCGTCCGGGCGGGTGCCGCAGATCTCGGTGATCCTCGGGCCTGCCGCTGGCGGTGCCGCGTACGGCCCGGCGCTGACCGACGTGGTGATCATGGCGCGGGGCGCGCGGGTGTTCGTGACCGGCCCGGACGTGGTGCGCGGCGTGACCGGCGAGGACATCGACATGGAAGGCCTCGGCGGCGTCGACGCGCACGGCCGCCGGTCCGGCGTCGTGCACGTCGTGGCCGACTCCGAACCGGACGCGTACGCCAGGGCACGCCGCATCACGGCGCTGCTCGCCCGGCCCGGGACGTACGACCTGCCCAGCGTGACCGAACCGGTCGACCTGCGGCCACTGCTGCCGGAACGGGCCGAACGGGCTTACGACGTGCACCCGCTGGTCGCCCAGATCGTGTCCGGCTTCGAGGAACTCCAGGCGCTGTGGGCGCGCAACGTCGTCGTCGGGCTGGGCAGGCTGGCCGGGCGGACGGTGGGCGTCGTCGCGAACAACCCGCTGCGCAAGGGTGGCTGCCTGGACTCGCTGTCGGCGGAGAAGGCGGCCCGGTTCGTGCGGATGTGCGACGCGTTCGGTGTGCCACTGGTGGTACTGGTGGACGTGCCCGGCTACCTGCCCGGCGTCGGGCAGGAGTGGGACGGGGTGGTGCGCCGCGGCGCGAAGTTGCTGCACGCGTTCGCCGAGTCGGTCGTGCCGCGCGTGACACTGGTGACCCGCAAGTCGTTCGGTGGCGCGTACATCGCGATGAACTCGCGGTCCCTGGGCGCCACAGCGGTGTTCGCTTGGCCGGAGGCGGAGATCGCGGTGATGGGCGCCCGAGCGGCGGTCGGCGTCCTGCACCGCAAGCAGTTGGCGGCGGCGCCGGACACGGAACGGGAGGCGCTGCACGACCGGCTGGCCGAGGAACACGCCCGGATCGCCGGCGGTGTCGACCGGGCGGTGTCGATCGGCGTGGTCGACGAGGTGATCGACCCGAAGCAGACCCGGCTGCGCCTGGCGGAGGCGCTGGCCGCCGCGCCGGGCGGCCGAGGTGGGCATGGCAACATTCCGCTGTGACACGGACGGGATCGGAACGGACACGGTTGGTCGTGCTGCGCGGCAACTCGGGGTCCGGGAAGTCGTCGACGGCACTGGCGCTGCGGGCCGAACTGGGCTCGAAACTGGCCATCGTGGAACAGGACATGTTCCGCCGACTGGTGCTGGACGAACCCGACGTGCCTGACGGCGCCACCATCGGCCTGATCTCGGTGAACGTCCGCTACGCCCTCGACAACGGTTTCGACGTGGTGGTCGAGGGCATCATGAGCGCCAAGCGGTACTCGGACATGCTGGCCGCGCTGGCCGCCGAGCACCGCGGGACGACCGCGTTCTACTACTTCGACGTGTCGCTGGACGAGACCGAGCGGCGACACGCCACCCGCGCGAAGGCGCTGGAGTTCGGTGTCGAGGAGATGCGCGGCTGGTACAAGCCACGCGATCTGCTGCCCTTCGTGGCCGAGAGCGTCATCGCGGAGTCGGCCACGCTGGCGCAGACCGTCGAGCGGATCATGGGTGAGGTGTTCCGAGCCGTGCCATGAAGCGGCGGGCGAACAGGTAGGCGTCACCCGGCCAGCGGGCCGACACGTAGTTGCCGTCCTCGACGACGAAGGCCGGTGTGTCGTCGGTCGCCGTGCCGCGGCGGGTGAGCTCCCGGGGGCCGCGCACGAACTGGCTCGGGTACCGCAGGGCGGCCGTGACCTCGTCCTGGACGTACGTGCGGTACGTCCGGTAGTAGCGGCCGCGGCGCCACGCCGTCAGGTAGAACGCGCTGCGTTCCAGGTACTTCGGCAGGCACGTGGTCCGCCGGTCGTACAGGACGCTGTGGCCGGTGGCCGGGTCGGTCGTCCGGGCCAGGACGAGCACGCCGTGGCAGATCGCGCCGATCGTCCGCTTCAGCCGCCAGAACTCCGCGACCTGCTCGCGCAACTCCGCGGAGCCGAGGTACTG
>DASZXM010000605.1:0-7476 GCA_035546415.1 Pseudonocardiaceae bacterium | reverse complement strand
CCTCGGCGTGACGGCGGGCGGGCGCACCTCGCCGGACCGGCCACCGGCCGACCAGCGCACCGGCCGGCCGCCGTCGGTCCGCAGCACCACCGGCACGCCCAGGTCGTGCACGGCCCGTTCGGTGGCCTTCGCGCCCGCCTTGCCCAGCCGGAAGCCCGCCGCGCAGGCGCACACGTCGACCAGGGGCAGAAGTGTCTCCAGGACGGGTTTGTCGCTGCCGGCGTCCAGCACGACCGGCACGCGGTGGCCGCGTGCCGCGCGTGCCGCGGCGACGGCCAGTTCCGGGTGGTGGCCGTCGACCAGCAGGGCGCGGGCCCCGCTGAGCAGTTCCGCCCAGTCCGGTTGCGGTCCCGGTGGCACGCCCGCCGCGTTGTGCGACACGACGACCCGTTCGCCGTCACGGTCCCGGACGGTGATCGCGGACAGCGCGGGTGGTTCCTGCCGGTCGGGTCGCACGTCGCGGACCCGCACGCGGTGCGCGCGGAGGTCGTCGCGGGCCAGTGCGGCGAGCGGATGCGCGCCGAGCACGGTCACCAGCTGTGCACGGCCGCCCAGTGCGGCGACGGCGACGGCCGCGTTCGTGGCCGGTCCGCCCGCCACCACCTCGACGGCGGCCGACTGGATCTTCTGTCCCGGAGCGGGCAGGTCGACGACCCGTTGCACCACGTCCACAGTGCACAGCCCGACCAGCAGGACGCCGTGCTCGTCCACGCGCCCCTCCCGCCGGTCGTGATCTCGGAGTGTCCCCGCGCCGAGACTACGGTGATCGGGCATGATGCGCACACGATCGGGTACCGGGAGCGACCGCGCGTGCCCATCGCTCGCGTCCCACGATGGAGTGACATGGTAACGATGCGTGACGTGGCCAGGCTGGCCGGTGTCTCCATCACGACGGTCTCGCACGTCGTCAACGAGACCCGTCCGGTGGCGCCGGACACCCGGGACAGGGTGCTCGCCGCGGTCGAGCAGACCGGCTACACGGGCGACGCCATCGCCAGATCCCTCGTCACCGGCGGCACCCGGACGGTGGGCCTGGCGCTGCCGCTGGCCGGCAACCCGCATGCCGAGGCGCTCGTCGCCGCGGTCGAGGCGGCGGCCGTCGCCGCCGGTCACACGCTCATCCTGGCCGACACGCACGACGATCCGGACACCGAGCAGGCCGCTCTGCGCGCCCTGCGGTCGCGTCGTGTCGACGGCATGTTGCTGACCACGACGGCAGGCGCGTCCGACGGCATGCTCGCCGAGTTGCGGCGGTTCGGCATTCCCACCGTGTTGGTCGACCGGGTGCCCGAGCACACCGGTGCTGATCAGGTCGGGCCGGAGAACGTGCAGTCGACGTCGGATCTGGTGCGGCATCTCGGGGAGCTCGGGCATCGGCGGATCGCCGTCGTGACCGGGCCTGCCGCGATCAGTACCTCGGCGGAGCGGCTGCTCGGGTATCGGTTGGGCTTGGGGCGGGCCAAGTTGGTGTGGGACCCGGAGTTGGTGGCCAGCGGTCCGCCGCGTGCCGCCGAGGACGAGATGGCCAGCCTGCTCGCCCTGCCCGCGCCTCCGACCGCTGTGGTCGCCGGGGACGGTGTGGTGTTGGTGGGCGTGTTGCGGGCCGCTCGACGGGCGGGCCTGCGGGTGGGGACGGATCTGGCCGTCGTCGCCCACGACGACGTCGACTGGGCCGAACTGGTCGATCCCGGCATCACGACGACGGCGCAGCCGGTGGCGGAGATCGCGTCCGCGGCCGTGGAGTTGTTGATCGAACGGATCGCGGATCCGGATCGCCCGCCGACGACCACCCGCATTCCGCCGGTCTTCATGCATCGCAGGTCCTGCGGGTGTCACTAGCCGGGGCTGGTCCCCGGCCTGCCGTCACACCGGGTCGATTCCCGCACCCTCCAGTGCGGCCGCCGCTTCCAGGAGCATCCAGGCGCCCGCCTGGACCGACAGGTCGCGTTCGGGGCGGTTCGTGCGGCCCGGGACCACCGCCGGCTTCGTCCACTCCGGACCGAACAGGGGCCCGCCCGGCGCTATCGTCCTGTTGCGCCACGCCGCTTCCGCCGAACTGTAGACCAGGTTCGCCGCCAGTCTCGCCGAGCCGGTGTATTCCGTGCCCAAGGTCGGCAGTGCCGTTGCCGCCAGGGTCAGGTAGCGGGCCAGGATGCCGCCGAACAGGCCGCCGTCGCCGCCACCCTGGCCGCGCAGCACCGGGCCGTCCTCCGCCGGCACCGTCACGTGTCGGGCGACCGCCTCGATCGTGCGTACCGCCCGCCTGGCCCACGTGCCGCCACCCGCGACGCTGTCCCTCGTCGCCAGTTCGACACACGCACCCAGGAAAACCCCTTGGCCATAGGTGTATATCGCCGTTTCGACCTCGCGTACCTCGCCGTCGCGCCGGACGTGGAGGCCGTCGTACACCAGGCCCGTCGCCTCGTCCACCAGGTACTCGTCGATCCAGTCCACAGTGGACCTGGCGCGTTGGCGGTCGGTGCGGTCACCCTCGAACATGCCGGGGCGGTCGGGGAGTCTGGCCAACAGGATCGCCGCCGGGCCGTTGGCCGGCACGTTCTTGTAGTCGTCCAGGAACCTTTCCCTGCGGCGCCACCAGATGCCGCCGCCGCCGTGGTCCGTCCAGCCGTTGCGCAGCCGGGTCGCGATCTGGCTGATCGCGTCCGGCCTGCGGATGCCCACGTGTTGTTCGGCACGCAGCAGCGCCAGGCCAAGCCAGGCCACGTCGTCGTAGTAGTCGTTGAGCCACGCGCCGAAGTTGCGCCGGTGGATGCCGTTGATCAGGCGGCGGATCGCCAGCCTGCGGCGGGCGTCCGGGAACCGCAGTTGCGCGTCCACCAGACAGTCCAGCACATGGGCCTGCCACCAGTAGTGCCAATGGCCGAACGAGCGCTGGTTGGGCGACGACGGCCAGCCCACCACCGCCAGCATCGTGCCAGGCTGCCCCCACAGCCGCCGGAAGTGGCGCGCGTACATGGCGCGCTCGGTCACTCCGGCGCGCGCCGCCCACAGTCGCGGCTTCGCGTGCGATGCCCGGTCGGTCACCACTCCATCGTGGCGTCTGAATCGTTCATGATGTCCGCTCGGAGACCCGAACGGATCACCGGAACGGCTACCACGCCACCCGAAGGTCGGCATGCTGGCATACCCAGGTATGCATCACGATGCCCGCCGCGACTCCCGCGTTGATGGATCGCGTCGACCCGAACTGGGCGATGGACACCACCAGATCCGCTGCCGCGTGGGCCTGCGGCGTCAGTCCGGGGCCCTCCTGGCCGAACAGCAGGAGGCTGCGGGCCGGCAGTTCCGTCTCCTCGATCCGTACCGAACCGGGCGTGTTGTCCACCGCCACCACCGCCAGTCGTTCCGCGCGGGCGAACGCGACCAGCGTCGCGACGTCCGGGTGGTGGGACACGTGCTGGTACCGGTCGGTGACCATCGCGCCCCGCCGGTTCCAGCGCCGCCTGCCCACGATGTGCACCGCCCGCGCGGCGAACGCGTTCGCCGTCCGCACGACCGTGCCGAGGTTGTGGTCGTGCTGGAAGTTCTCGATCGCCACGTGGAAGTCGTGCCGGCGGGCGTCCAGGTCGGCGACGATCGCCTCGCGCCGCCAGTAGCGGTAGTGGTCGACGACGTTGCGCCGGTCGCCCTCCGCCAGCAGCGCGGGGTCGTAACGGTCACCGGTCGGCGGCTCGCCCGCCCACGGGCCGACGCCGACCTCCCGGTGCGACGTCCACTCCGTCGGCCCCTGATCCTCTTCGCCCACGGGCCAACGGTAGCGACCGGTCAGCTCATCGCCGCGTGGTCCACCGGGCCCCGGTGGCGCTGCTGCCAGCGGGGCGAGCGCAGCACGATGCCCACCCACGACACCACCACGATGATCCCGGCGATGACCTGCACCAGCAGCACGTCGTTGGCCGGGTACAGCACGCCGGTGATGTACGTGTCGATGAACCCGCCGTGCAGCGGCGGTAGACCACCGTGCTGGCGGAAGTAGTTCTCCAACCAGGTCAGTGGGCACACCACCGGGTAGATCAGGCTGATCACCGCCCAGATGATGATCGCCACGTGGAACGGCAGCGTCCACCGCCACCGCCAGACCAGAAAACCCCCGAAGACGATGTACGCCATCACCAGGTAGTGCACAGCGACGGTGACGTCGTCCAGCACACGCGCGACCATGGCACCCTCCCTGATATCCAGGGTATGCCGGTGATCTTGCCGTTGCGAGCGTCCCGACCTGGATGGACATCACACGTTCGTCACTAGGTCACCCGGGCCATGGCGTGTCCGTCACAAGCCGAGATCATCCAGATTCAGCAGGTGACGGTAGGGCAGACCGGCGGCCTCGATCGCCTCGCGCGCACCGGTGTTCCTGTCCACCACCGTCGCGACACCGACCACATCGGCACCGGCCTCGCGCAGCGCCTCCACGGCCGTCAGCACGCTGCCGCCGGTGGTCGACGTGTCCTCCACCGCGAGCACCCGTTGGCCGCTCACCTCGATGCCCTCGATGCGGCGCTGCATGCCGTGCTCCTTGGTGGCCTTGCGCACCACGAACGCGTCCATGACCTCACCGGCCGCGGCCGCCGCGTGCATCATCGCGATGGCCACCGGGTCCGCGCCCAGCGTCAGCCCGCCCGCGGCCACGTAGTCCCAGTCCGCCGTCAGTTGGCGCAGCAGCGTGCCGATCAGCGGCGCCGCGGCGTGGTGCAGCGTCGCCCGCCGCAGATCCACGTAGTAGTCGGCCTCCCGGCCCGACGCCAGCGTCACCTTGCCGTGCACCACGGCCAGTTCGCTCACCAACCGCGCCAGTTCGGCCCTGCCCGCCCGATCGATCACCGCGTTCGCCACGGCCATCACCCTAATGTCAGGTGCGGTCCCGTCCGGCGAACGACCCGGTCGCAAGCCTGCGCAACAGGCCGCGCGGCACGAACCGGCTCGCCGCCACCACCGCCTTGTACTGCGGGCCGGGCACCGAGATCACCCGGCCGCGGTGCAGGTCGGCCAGGCAGTCGGCGACCACCCGGTCGGCCGTCAGCCAGAAGCCCGGTGGCGTGCTCGGCGCCGTGATCCGCGCGCGGTCGTGGAACTCGGTGCGGGTGAAGCCGGGGCACAGCGCGATCACCCGCACCCCCGTCCCGGCCAGCGCACCGGCCAGGCCCTCGCTGAACGACGTCACCCACGCCTTGCTCGCCGTGTACGTCGAGCCCCGCCCGGGCAGGAAACCGGCCACGCTGGACACGTTGATCACCGCACCCCGGCCCCTGGCCACCATGCCCGGCAGCACCGCCCTGGTCAGCCGCAGCACGCTCGTGACGTTCACGTCCAACTGCGCCTGCAGTTCCTCGGTCGACGCGGTCCAGAACTCGCCGGGCAGGCCGAACCCGGCGTTGTTGACCAGCAGGTCGATGGGCCGCCGCCGATCGGCCAGCCGGTCGGCGACCGCCTGCCGGCCGTCCTCGGTGGCCAGGTCCGCCGGCAGGATCACGGCGTCCACGCCGTTGCGGCGGTGCAGCTCGTCGGCCAACGCCGCGAGCCGGTCCGCTCCCCGCGCGACCAGGACCACGTCGCTGCCCTGCGCGGCCAGCCGCCGTGCGAACGCGGCGCCGATGCCCGCGGTCGCACCGGTTACGAGCGACGTACGCATGCGACCAAGCTAGCCGGTGTCCACAGCGATGGGGTCAGGCGGAGTTCGCCGAATTGCCGTGCCGGCTGTCCAGCCGCGGCTGCTTCGGGTCGCGGCCCTCGATCTCCAGCGGGTCCACCACGTCGGCCAGCTCACCCAGGTCGCGCAGCAGCCGCTCCAGCCGGGCCGGACTGGCCGTGGCCGGCGCGGCGGCCAGCACCCAGTCCTCCTCCAGCCACAGCACGGTGACGTCCCCGCCGACCTCCTCGGCGGCGTCCACCAGGTCCGGCGTGATCAGCGCACGCGCCGCGGCCAGGTCGGACACGAACGCGTAGCGCGGGCCGATCGGGCCCAGCAGGTCGGGCATCTGCTCCCGCTGGAACGGCACGCTGGGCAGCCACAGCTCGATCAGCACGCCCATCGGGCGCCGACAGCGCACACCCACCAGGACGGAGTTGACCTTGCCGGCCGTCTCGTAGTCGGCGACGTAGACCTGGCGCCTGCCGTCCGCCGTGAAGGTCGAGCCGGCCACCACGTCGCGGGCGATGCCACTGCCGTAGTAGGCGATGGCACCGCCGTGCCATCTCGTCAGCAGCACCGTGTCGGTCTCGGCGAACTGCCAACCGCGCAGCGCGGCCCAACGCCTGCGCTCGCGGTTGCGTGCCGTCCGCGTGGCTCGGTCCCGCCCGAGCAGGGCGAGCCCGGCCACCAACGCGACCGCCGCGACGGTGAACCACACCCAGGCCGATATGCCCACAACCTTGAGGGTAGCGGTGAATCGATTCGCCGCGAAGATCCACAGTCGGCCAGTTGGCCTACGGGACCACATCGTGATGTGCCAGCCGCCGGGTGGACCAGCGCCATGGGCCAACCGGAGTGCCGCGCCGCTATCGCTGACCGTCCGTGTTTCACCGCTTCGGCGGAACGCCTGCGGGCCGCGAACCAGCGGATACGCGTCGGGGCCGCCCGATGTGGATCGGACGGCCCCGGGCGGCGGTCAGCTCGCGCTGGTGCGGGCCGGCTGCTGCTGCTCGGCCGCTGGTTCGCCGCCCTCCACCGTCAGGCCCGAGTTGTCGTCCCGGACGTCGACGCGCACGGAGTCGCCGTCGCGCACCTCGCCGGCCAGCAGTTCCTTGGCCAGCTGGTCGCCGATGGCCGACGACACCAAACGACGCAGCGGACGGGCGCCGTAGACCGGGTCGAACCCGTTGAGCGCCAGCCAGTCGCGGGCCGCCGGTGTCACGTCCAGCGTCAGCCGCCGCTGCGCGAGCCGCGCCGCCAGCCGCCGCACCTGGATGTCCACGATCGACGTCAACTCCTCGGTGGACAGCGCGTGGAACACGACGACGTCGTCCAGCCGGTTCAGGAACTCCGGCTTGAAGTGCTTCTGCACGACGCTCAGCACGGCGTCCCGCCGCGCCCGGTCGTCCAGCGTCGGGTCGGCGATCGACTGCGAGCCCAGGTTGGACGTGAGGATCAGGATGGTGTTCCGGAAGTCCACCGTCCGGCCCTGGCCGTCGGTCAGCCTGCCGTCGTCGAGCACCTGCAACAGCACGTCGAACACGTCCGGGTGCGCCTTCTCCACCTCGTCCAGCAGCACCACGGAGTACGGCCGCCTGCGCACCGACTCGGTGAGCTGGCCACCCTGGTCGTAGCCGACGTACCCCGGGGGCGCGCCGACCAGGCGGGCCACCGAGTGCTTCTCGGCGTACTCGCTCATGTCGATCCGGATCATCGCCCGCTCGTCGTCGAACAGGAACGCCGCCAGCGCCTTGGCCAGCTGGTCGCCGATGGCCGACGACACCAAACGACGCAGCGGACGGGCGCCGTAGACCGGGTCGAACCCG
>DASZXM010000604.1:0-8809 GCA_035546415.1 Pseudonocardiaceae bacterium | reverse complement strand
CGCCAAGGAGATCGAGCTGGAGGACCCGTGGGAGAAGATCGGGGCCGAGCTCGTCAAGGAAGTTGCCAAGAAGACCGACGACGTCGCCGGTGACGGCACCACCACGGCCACCGTGCTGGCGCAGGCGCTGGTCCGTGAGGGTCGCGGCGGGCCGGCTGACCGGGCGCCCGTGCCCGCCGAGCAGATGACCGACAGTCAGGAGAACACGGTGGCGGCGATCATCCGCACGGCCGAGTCCGGGGAACCGCCGCGTCGGCTGGTACTCGGGTCGGATGCGTGGCGGCTGATGACGGGCGCGTTGCGCGACCGGCTCCGGGAGGTGGAGGCGCAGCGAGAGAACGCCGCGACTGCCGACGTGGTCAGGATTCCGGACGCCTGAGTTCCCTGTCGTGTTGGCACAGCGTTTCTTCTCGCCTCGCTTCTTTCATCAAGCTGCACCTCACCTCATCTTGCTTCACCACTCACCTTGCTTCACCACGGCTCTGCCGCGACACTGAGTCGCGCACATCGGTTCGGTTGGCTGGGCGCGTTGCGTGCGGTGGCTTTCTGTTGCGACCGATCAGAGTTTTCCCCGTCGCCCCGATCTCGCATCGTCTCGCGTTTGTGTCGGCGCCTCAAGGGCGCTCCTGCGTCGCGTCGCTGCGCGATCGCCTGCGGCGCCCCTTGACCCGCCGACACAAACGCAAGGGCGGCTCCGGATCGGGGCGGCGGGGAAGGTCTGGACCCCGAGTTGGTTCACCGGTCCGCCCGCGGCTGGCGCACATCGGTCATGCCGGTCTTGCGTCCGTCCGGTGGCTTCCGGTTGGGGTGTTTTCTCCGCCTGTTCATCTCTTCTCGCGTTCCTCCGGCGGCCGCCGGTTGGTTGCGTGTCGGCCGTGTGGGGAGATCCGTCGGCGGTTGGCGAATCCGGGAATGCTTGCGCTCGAACGACAGCGCCGGGTGGCCGTGGCCGCCCGGCGCTGTCGTCGCGCCCGTCAGTCAGTTCGACGGATGTTCGCCTTCAGATACTGTTGTACCTTCGCCTGGCTGAAACCGCTGTTGCCGTTCAACGTCACGTTGAGCGTCACCGTTTCACCCTTTTGGATCTTGGCGATGCGCATCACCGGTGTGTAGCCGTCCTTCGCGACGATCACCTGTAGCGGGTTGTAACCCTTGTTGAGCCACAGTTGGTAGTCGCCGTTCGCGTCCGTCTTCAACGTGAACGTCGTCGGGCCGCACATGCCGGTTTTCGTGTCGTACATCGTGCAGATCGCGACCGTCGCACCGGCGATCGGCGCGCCCGTGGTGGACGTGACCTGGCCGGCGATCTTGCCCCACGCCGACGGTGGCGTCACCTTCATCGTCACCTTGACCGGGCCGACGCTCGCGTACGGCGAGTCCGTGCTGACCGACAGCAGGCCCTGGTACGTGCCTGGCTGCGACACCAGCGACGAGTCCGCCGTGACCCGCACCGCCACCGTCTTGCCCGGAGCGACCGTGAAGTCGGTCTGGTTCTCCGACAGCCACGTCACGTCACCGCCGCAGTCGCCGTACCCCGGGAGGTTCTCGGTGAACGGCGTGGCGTTGAAGCCGCCCGCGGAACCGCCGACCTTGTAGATGCCGCATGCCGCGCCGCCCCGGTAGGTGGCGTTGTTGGCGTTGGGCAGGGCCGTCCACGAGTTGGTGTTCGGGTCGTACTCGTAACCCTGGTTCGTCACCGCCGCACCGTTGTTGATGGCACCGCCGATGACCTCGAACCGGCCGTTGGCCGATGCCGCCGCCGCACCCCACGCGTCGACCGGCAGGTCGGCACGCTTCGTCCAGCCGGCGGCGCCCAGCGCGTACGTGGCCGTCAGGCCCGAGTTGAACACGCCACCCGCGCAGATCACCTGCGCCGCAGCCGAACCGCACGCCGTGAACGCGACCGGTGTCGGGTAGTCCGGCTGCTTCGTCCACGTGTCGTTACCCGGGTCGTAGCTGTAGACCGCCGCCGACTCCGGCGTGCACTGGCTGCTGGTGCAGCCGCCCACGACGTACAGCTTCCCGGCGACGACCGCGCTGCCCGCGGCCGCGAGGCCGACCGGCAGGTCCGCCGCGCGCGTCCACGTGTTCTTCGTGGTGTCGTACGCGTATACGTGCGTGGACGCGTTGGACTGCGAGTCCCAGCCGCCCGCGACGTACAGCGTGTCACCGACGAACCCGGCAGTGGCCGCGCTCATCGACTCGGGTAGCGGCGCGATCGTGCTCCACGCGTTGCTCGACGCGTCGTACACGTACGCGCTGCCCGACTTCTCGAAGCCGTCGGTGCCGCCGACCGCGTAGACCTTCCCGTCGTGGGAGGCCACCGCGTCGTCCATGACGGTTGTCGGGTAGTCGGCGACGTCGGTCCACGGTGCCGAGGCAGGGTTCGCCTGCCTCGGCTGCGCACCCTGGCCGGCCGACGTGGTGGTCGGCTTGCCGGTCGCCGCGATGCTCGTGGCGGTCTTGACGACCGACTTCGGTGCGCCCGTGCCCTGGATGCCGGCCGGTGTGACACCGCCGTCGGTTTCGCCGAGGTGCACGTGGACCGGTGACTTGCCGGAGTTGCCGAACGTCACCGTCTTGGACTTCGCCGCGCCGAGCACCTCGCTGACCGAGACGCCCGTCGTGTCGACCGTGAGCCGGCCGGCGTTCAACGCGATGTCACCCTCGACGACGCCGTCCGCGGGCACCTTGATCGTCGTGTCGCTCGACGTGTACCGGCCGTCGGTCGTGGTGAAGCCGACCTTGCCGGTGTGCGGGCTGAACAGCCAGTAGTAGCCGTCGGACAGGTTCGCGTCGTCCGCCGTCGCCGCCGTCACGCCGAACGCGGTCGGGTCCACGTCACTGGTGACCGTGGCGCCGTTGAGCGGCTGGCCGGTGTTGGCGTCGGTGACGGTGCCCGCGACGAGCCCACCGGACACCGGTGCGCACGACCGCGAGCCGACGAGCACGTTGTCGATCTCCCACCGGCGGCTCCAACCCGCCGTGTAGTGGAACCGGATACGCACGTCGGACTGCCCGGCCGCCTGCGGGATCGGGATGTCGACGTGGTCGACGACCCCACCGCTGGGCTGCCACACACTCGACCACGTCTGGCCGCCGTCCAGGCTCAGGTCCACCGAACCGGTCTGGCCGGGGAAGCCGATGTACGTGGTGTCCATGCCGATCTCCGGGTCGGTGCGGCCGGTCAGGTCGATCACCGGTGACACCAGCGACGTGTCCTGCTGGCCGCCCTCGCCGTAGGCGTCGGAGTCGACGTCGGCGAAGTACGCGTCACCGCCCGGCGGTGGCCCGTAGCCGCTCTGGTCGACGAAGCCCCACGTCTGGCCGTTGCCGATGGCGTCGGTGATCGTCCAGCCGTCCTGCGGGGTCTTGCCCGTCCAGCCGGTGAACGCCTCGGTGGTGCCGTCCTCGTGGTAGGCGTAACCGGGCGCCGTGCACGTGCTCGCGTCGACCTTCAGCGCGATGTTCCGCGACACGTCCTGGTTGCCGAGTGCGACGGTGGCGTCCTGCGGGCTGTAGCCGGACAGGTCCGCCGAACTGACGTGCATCGTGTAGTTCGTGCCGGTCGGCAAGGTCACCGAGTACCGGCCGGTGAACGGGTCGGAGTAGACCGCGCCGCCCGGGTACCCGTCGATGGTGATCTTGGCGCGCATCGGCCAGCCGTGCCCGGAACCGTCGGTGACGCGGCCGGAGATCGTCCGGCTCGGCTTGGCCGTCAACGCGAAGTTCTCGTGCACCGTGCCGTCCGCCGTGACCGTGACACCGCTGATCGTGCCGTCGCCGTAGCCGAACTTCGTCGCGGTCAGCGTGTAGTCGCCGACCGGGGCGTGCACGTCGTACGTGCCGTCCGACTCCGTCGTGGCCGTGTAGCGGTCGCCGTTGCCGGCCGTCGCCGTGACGGTGACACCGGAGATACCGGCGCCGGACGCGTTGTCGGTGACCGTACCGGTGACCTCACCGGTCTTGCCGAGCGTCAGCGCGCCGACGCCCTTGGGCGTGCCCAGGCCGGTCGGGCCGTCCCAGCCGGCACCCGCCGTGCACAGGATCGTCCCGCAGTCGCTGTTCGTGCCCTGCGTGATGTCGTTGAGGCCCGCGGTGTCGTGGTACGGGTACGTCACCGGGTAGGTGCCGGGCGTCGGCGTACCCGCGAGTGCGTACATCGCCGCCACCAGCGGTGACGCGAGCGACGTGCCGCCCCACTGGGCCCAGCCGCTCTGGCCGAGCGTGTTGTACACGGCCAGGCCGGATGCCGGGTCGGCGTCGGCGGAGATGTCCGCGTTCGCCCTGGTGCCCGGGCACGTCGTGGCGATGTCCGCCTGGAAGTCCGGCTTCGGCTCGTACAGCGAGCAGCCCGAACCGCCGGAATCCCACGCGGTCTCGGTCCAGCCGCGCGCGGAACCGTCGGGCGTCAGCCGGGTGCCGCCGACGGCGGTGACCGTCGGGTTCTCGGCCGGCCAGCTCTGCACGTTGCCGTTGTCGCCCGTGGACACCGTGACGGCGATGCCGGGGTGGTCGTAGTACTGGTCGAGGCTCTGCTCGCCGGGGTCCTCGCCGTCGATGCCGTAGGAGTTGGAGATCGCGACGGCACCCATGTTCGCGGCCGTGTCGACCGCCTGGCCGAGATCGTCCAGGCCGTTGGTGTCACCTTCGACGAGCAGGATCTTGCACTTCGGGCACGCCGACGACACGGCGTCCAGGTCCAGTGCGGTCTCCACGGACCAGCCGGCGTCCTCCGGCGGGTAGTTCGTGCCGCCGTGCTGGTCGACCTTGGTGAAGCAGCCGTTCGCCGACGTGCACGCGGGCAGGCCGTAGTACGACCGGAACACCGCGAGGTCGGACTCGGCGTTGTCGTACCCGAAGGCGTCGACGATGGCGACGGTCTCGCCCGAGCCGGCGTCGGGCAGCTGGTAGGCGGACTGGATCTGCTGCGGTCCCAGGGCCGTCGTCGGCGGTCCGGCGGCCGCGGGTTTCGCGGCGAGCTTGCCGGTCGAGTCGGCGACGCCGACGGCGAAGCATCTGGCCACCGGGATGGCGGCATCGCGCTGCTGGGCGGTCAGCGCGTTGCACGCGGCGGGCACGTACGTCGGCGTCGCCGCCTGCGCCGTGTCCGCGAAAACCACCACAACACTCGCGACGACGAAAGCCACGACGGCGGAGGCAGCTATCCGTAATGTGCGTCTCATCAATGTTTCCCCTTCTGACCGGGGGTTCTGGCGAACACGCCAGCGGGTCCTCACTGGCACGCTGTCATAGATGCGCCAGAATGGACAAGTAGTGGAAGACTGCGGCTTTACGCCAGATGTCATAAACATGCCAGGGAGCGGACATGTGGGAAGTGGTCGGAATACCGGACGCCGAGGCGCGCGTCTACGAGGCACTCATCCCACAGGGCCAGTCCACGGTGGAGGGACTGTCGGGCCGGACGAACTTCACCACGGCCAGGATCATCCGCGCTCTGAACAACCTGATCGACCGGGGTCTGGTGACCCGCGTCGCGGGCCGTCCGGCGCGCTACGACGCGATCGCGCCGTCACTGGCCGGGTCGGTGCTGGTGGCCAAGCGGGAACACGAGCTGCGGCAGCTGCAGCAGCACCTGAACAAGCTCGACGAGGCGTTCCACACCGAGATGGCGGCCACCCAGCTGGCCGGTGACGTCGAACGCATCGAGGGCGCCGCGAAGGTCTGGCGCACGTTCGTCCGCATCCAGCGGTCGGCGCAACGGGAGGTCCGGGCGTTCGACAAGCCGCCGTACTTCGTGTCCCCCGGTGAGCACGGCGACGAGGGCCCGAACCTGGAGGAGCGGCGGTCGCTGGAGAGCGGCGCGGTCGGCTACCGCGTCGTGTACGACCAGGAGTCGGTGGCGCTGCCCGGCAGGTTGGAGAACATCTGGGAGGGCATCCGGCGCGGCGAACGCGCCCGGGTCGGCTCGTCGCTGCCGGCCAAGCTCGTGATCAGCGACGACGAGGTGGCCATCGTCAGCTCGGCGGCCGACTACCAGGCGGGGCTGGCGTACCTGATCCACCGCTCGTCGCTGCTGGACATGACGATCGGACTGTTCGAGGCGACCTGGGACCGGGCGGTGCCGCTCAACCGCACCGAGACCAGGTCCGCCACGTCGCCGCTGTCAGCGGGCGACCAGCAACTGTTGGGCCTGCTGGCCAGCGGCGCGACGGACACCGTCATCGCGCGCACGTTCGACTGGAGCATCCGCACCGTCCAGCGCCACATCCACGAGCTGATGCAGCGGGTCGGCGCGCGCACCCGGTTCCAGATCGGCATGGAGGCGGCCCGGCGCGGCTGGCTGTGACCGCGTCGGGCCGCACTGTCCTGTCGTGCTCGCCTGTCGTGCTCGCCTGTCGTGCCCCGTCAGCGGCGGGGCGCTCCGCGGGCGGCGAGCGTGAGGGTCTGCTGCATCGCGAAGTAGGCCGGTTTCGGTCGCAGGTTCACGTCGTACGTGCCGGCGTAGCCCTCGCCGGTGAAGAAGCCGGGAACCCACGAGTCGGCGTCGCCGAATCCCCAGACGGTGAACGAGATGCAGCTGCGCACCGCCAGGCACGCGCGGAGCATCTGGTCGTAGGCGTAGGCCTGCGCGGACGGCGCCAGCGAGTCGGTCGGCACCTGGTCGGTGGCGTTGTCGACGAACGTCCGGACGTCCGCCTCGGTGATGGCGACCTTCAGGCCGAGGCCGGCGAACCGTTGCAGGTCCTGCGTCATCTTCGTGGGCAAGCCGTACTGCAGGTCGAGGTGCCCCTGGTCGCCGACACCGTTGATCGGCACGCCCTGGGCCAGCATCTGCTTGAGCCAGGCGTAGGCGGCGTCGCTCTTGGCGTTCGTGCCGTCCTCGCCCGCGATGTTGTAGTCGTTGTAGAACAGCAGCGCGTGCGGGTCGGCGGCGTGCGCCCAGCGGAACGCGTCGGCGATGACGCCGGCACCGAGGTGGGAGATCCAGAAGTCGTTCGGGTTGATCTGCGACGGATTGCTGTCGGTGAAGAACTCGTTGGCCACGTCCCACTGCCAGATCTGACCGCGGAAGTGCGTGACCTCATCGGTGATGTGCTTGTGCAGCAAGGCTTTCAGCTGGGCGTTGTCGATGGTGCCGTCGGCGACGCCGTCGGTGAGCCACGTGGGCAACTGGTTGTGCCACAGGAGGGTGTGGCCGCGCACCAGGTCGTGGTTCTGCCGCGCGAATTGGACCAGCCGGTCACCGCCGGACCAGTCGTAGGTGCCCCGGGTGGGCTCGACGACCTCCCATTTCATCTCGTTCCCCGGCGTGACGACGGAGAACTGGTCGGCGGCGACCTGCCGGTAGGCGGTGTTGTCCAGGTCGAACGGGATGATGGCGGTGCCCACGCGCAGCCCGACCTGCGCGGCGAGCGCCCGCAACGAGTCCGGCGGAGCGGGCGGGAACCCCCCACGATGGCCGCCCGACGCGGCGAAGGCGGACGAACCCGCGGCGAGCAGGGCCACTCCCAGAACCGCCCCGGCAAGAGATCGCAGTCTCATGCGACTGACTCCTTCACAGAAGACGGGCGCCAGTGCCCGTCTGGTTTTCGAACCGTTTTCGCTGCACCCCGGCCTGCCATCCGTTGTGAAACGTTATCGATAACGTTTGACAGGCACAAGGACGAGGACCGGACGAACGGACACGTATCCGATTTCCGCGACGGCGAAATCTGTTGGGTTCACACGTCCGCCTGCGGTACCACGCCGGCACCGTCGTGAACATCCGGTCCGGTGGCCCGATGCAGGCGCCGGGGGTGGCCGGCGGCGCCGGCATCGCGCCCGACCTGATCGGCCCGCTCCTGATCGGCCCGCACGGCATCGCCGGGCTCGCCGAGCGCCATCCCGACATCTACCCCGGCCCACGCGCCGACCTGATGCGGCGTTCGTTCCCACCGCTGTCGGCCGACCTGCTGACGTCCTACTTGCCGTGAACCTTCACACCAGAGTTCCGCGCGTGGACTGTCCGATCGTGAGCAGGCGGAACGCCCGGCGAAGCCGGCGCTGACCCGGAAGGGCATCGGCCTGGGCGGTGGACCTGTTGCTCCACGTGCCGACACCGAATGCGGCCGAACAAGCGGCGGGCGGGCATGGGGCGGACGACGACTTGGTGGCGGTGTTGCGGTCGGCACCGGGGGCCGGGGCTTATCCGCGCATCACTGGCCTGGGCGTGCGATGGAGGTCGGGTTCGGGTTCCGACCGGCGCCGGTGGGCGTTCCGGGTTTTGATCAACGGCGTGATCGAGACGCCGGTGCCGCCGACGGGCTGAGCCTGCCCGGCGCGGCACGGCGGTCGTCAAGGTTGACTACCGCTGGCGGCGCGTGGCAGGGCAGGCGGGTGCCGGCATGCAAGCGGCCCCTATCCGACCAAACCCGCGCAGCGGTAGTCAACATTGACTACCGCGGGACGCGACATGACAGGACCGACCGGCGCCGGCAATGACACAGGGCGGCTCGACTCAACCACGACCCACCGGAGCGGTCGTCAACGTTGACTACCGCTGGCGGGCCGGCGGACTCGGGCCGGCGGGCTGACAAAGCCGGCCGCTCGGACCGAGCGGACCGAGCGGCCCGAGCGGCGAGGCGCGGGCTCGCGACGAGGCGCGACCGGAACGAGTCGAGCGGCCCAGCGACCCGAGCGGTACGGCGGCGAGGCGGGTCGGCGCGGCGGCTCGGCGCGGCAGGTCAGGCGGGGCAGGTCAGGCGGGGCAGGCCGTCGGCGTGGGCCGGCGGGCGAGGCGGGTCGGCGGCGGCGCAGGCCAGCGGCGGTGGTCTGGTGGGGCCGGGGCGAGCCAGCGGGTCGGCGG